>DAINNF010000126.1:0-7978 GCA_036736005.1 Acidobacteriota bacterium | reverse complement strand
CGGCGAGCGACTTCCCGGGCAATCCCCAGACGGTCGGCCTGAACCTCGGGGACAGCCCCATTCATCAGAGCAGCCATCTCACCCGGATGCGGAGTCAGCACCGCAGCTCTCCCATCCAGAAGGCCGGCAAGCTCGTCAGCCTTTAACAAGCGAAACACATCGGCGTCCATCACAAGAGGGACCGGAACGGCCGGGATCAAGCCGGTAAGCGTCCGCTTTGCTTCATCATCCGTTCCGAAACCGGGGCCCACCAGTACAACCTGCTTATCAACCGCAAAACCGGACAGCACTTCGGTTTTCCATGCCGGTTCCGACAAATCAAACATCAATTCCGGTGCCAGTGAAGCAACCGCATCATACCGGTTGTTGTCCAGTTTGATGGTCACCAGACCACTGCCGGTACGCAGCGCGGCACGTCCCGCCAGAACGGAAGCTCCCAGGCGACCGCGCCGTCCTCCGATGATTCCCACATGACCGAATGTTCCCTTGTGACTGTCCGTGGTCACATCCGGCAGCCAACCGAGGATATCGCCTCCGGACACCGCAAATACATCGGGACTCACAGCGTTCACAACGGATTGCGGGATGGTAATGTCGTCCAGAAAAACGTAACCGCACCGTTGAGCGGCCGGATACAGCAGATGACAGGGTTTGCGCCTTCCAAATGTGACCGTTTCATCCGCCTGTACTGAAATGCCCGGCGGTATGGATCGATCGGTATGCAGTCCCGTGGGAACGTCCACTGCCAGGATGTAGGTCGAATCAACCGTACCCAGCACTTCCACAACAGAACCGATAACGCCGCGCGGTTCACTGCGGATTCCCGTTCCCAGCATCGCATCCACGATGATGGAAAAACGAGTCAGCTGTTCACCGAAATCGCCGTCCACCGGTTTCGTCAGTTCCTCCACCTCAACCGGGTAGTTGGTCAGCGCCTTCAGTTGAACGTTCGCATCCGGGGAAAGACGATCCCGGGGGCCACACAGAAAAACGGTGACCTGGATCCCCCGCGAAGAAAGCTGACGCGCAATGACCATGCCGTCACCACCGTTGTTTCCGGTTCCGGCAAGCACAGCCACGGGTTTCGATGAAAGTGAATCACCAAACCTTTCATCCAGTCTGCGCACACATGCCGTCCCGGCATGCTCCATCAGAAGCAGACCATTCCCGTTCAACAGCCCGTTGATTGTTCGGGTATCGGCCTCCCGCATCTGGTCAGCCGTCAGAATAGTCTCCACCGATTCCTCCCCATGCTGCGATTAGAGCACCAACCGTGCGATCAGGAATCCAGACGGGAAAACGGCAATTGAACCATGAACACGGTCCCATTCTCTGACGTTGTGAAATCAATCCGTCCGTCCTGTGCCTCAATATATTCCTTGGCAACAGACGTACCGATTCCGTTTCCCTCTTCCTTCCCATCCGATACAAACGGAACAAACAAGCGCTCCTGAATGTCTTCCGGTATTCCCCGACCGTTGTCCGCAATGTCAATCTGCAGTTGCTGATCCCAGCCCTGCAGCCGGATACGAACTTCCGGGCCGGTCTTTCCTGAAGCCAGGACCTCTTCAAATGCATTGATGATCAGGTGTTTCAGGGCCGTGACCAAACGGACCATATCCACATGAATCGTCCTGTCTTCAATTCTGTCTTCCATCTCGATAAAGAATGAAACCCCGTCAACCTGCGCCTTGGCAGAATATTCCGTCTTCAGACCCGTGTACAGGTCCCGGATCCGAACGTGCTCTTTGAGGCTGCTCCTGGACCCACGGACAAAGTCCAACATGTCCTGAATCAGGACGGATATGTCGTTCATCCCTGCATCCACTTTCTGGCTCAGTTCCTTGCGACGTGCATCATCCCCCGTTGTTTTCATCAGGTAGAGATAGATTTTGATGCTGGCCAGATTATTCTTGATATCATGCAACACTTTGGCAAACAGGACACCAAGCGCCTCCAGCTTGGTCTTGCGTTCCACTTCCTGTTCGGTGTGAATCAGGTCAGAATAGATCTTCTCAATCCCGGAGATGATTCGTGTAAATCCGTGCATCGGTAACTGACGACCGCTGATCCGCCGCTGGTCTGAACGTTTTTTGTCAGACTTCCCTTTTACCCATCCTTCCAGCTTCCGGACCGAACGGAACACAAAATAGTAGAACAACACAGCCAGACAGCTGAGAATTGCATAGTACAGAATCGACGTTATCTGCTGGAAGCGGAATACCGTCTGCAGGTCTTTGCCTGCCGATTCACCGGTAAAGTAAACAACCCGGTCCCCGTAAACCAGGATGATACCCGAATCCAGATGCTTCAAACCGGGCTTCGTATGGGAACTGTCCAGTTGCGGCAGAATACCATGTTCAACAGTCCATTTCCCGTCCACATAACGCCCGATCCCCATCACCCCTTTCGGAAGCTGGTCCTGTTGGGCAAATACGATTGATTCCGTCAGCACGCGCAGAACAATATTTTCGGTTTTCTTCAACGCGATCTGTTGCAGCACAAAAAACGCAACACTCACAAATAGAACAACAACAAAAAATACGGTCGAAGAGAACAGTTTCTTCAGCATGACTCGAATATTCTACACCGGTTATGCACGGGGATACAAGGTTGCTTCATTATCTCAGGACCTCATCCAATCTTCCGGATTGTTCCGTTTCAGTACCGATCGGGTTTCGGAAACCAGTCTTCTGAGCAGTTCACCAGCTTCCGGTATGTCCTGGACCAACCCGCTGCACTGACCTGCTTCCACCTCTCCATTTTCAATATCCCCGTCCATGATAGCCCGGCGTGCGGCGCCCTTTCCGACCAGTTTTTTCAGATCCTCCGGGGAGGCGCAACGTGCTTCCAGTTCAGCGATCTGACTGGTCAGGCGGTTATGTACCAACCGAACAGGGACCAGGGATTTCAGCATCAACGCGGTCTCCGCATCTCCTGCATCGACAATGCACTGCTTGTATGACTCTGAAGCGGAGGATTCCGTTGTGACGGCAAAACGCGTTCCGATCTGGACACCATCCGCACCCAGCATGAACGCCGCCGCAATTCCACGGCCATCCGCAATGCCGCCCGCCGCGATAACCGGAACGGTTACCCTGTCCTTCGTCATGGGAATCAGAGTGAACGTGGTCAGTTCGTCCCGTCCATTGTGACCACCTGCCTCAAAACCCTCAACGACAACCGCGTCAACACCGGCCGCTTCACACTTTGCTGCCAGTGTCGGTGTGGACGTCACATGAACAACCGTACGGCCCGCCTCTTTCAGACGCTGCGTAAATACCTTCGGGGAACCTGCGGACATGAAAAAGACCTGCACATCCTCTCTCAAAGCCACCTCGACCTGTTCTTCCGCATAGGAAGAAAAAATCGGAATATTGACACCGACCGGTTTTTCCGTCAACGTTTTCGCTTTCCGAATATGCGCCCGGAACAGGTCCGGGTCCATGGAACCGGCACCGATGAGACCCAGAGCACCTGCCTCGGAAACAGCCGCAGCCAGTTTTGCTCCGGAAACCCATACCATACCGGCCTGAATGATTGGATAACGGATGGAAAAAAGGTCGCAGATCGGATTGGGCATACTACCTCCAGAATTCAACTGAACATCTATCCGGGCCAACCGGTCCCCGCAGGAAACGACCGGCCCGGTTTCAGGACCGTGCCTGTTCTTTGATCTCAGCCCGCAGCTGGCGGTTGGCGTCCCGTTCCTTGATTGCAGCTCGCTTGTCGTACATCCGTTTCCCGCGGGCCAGGCCCAGCTCCAGCTTGATTCGGCCGTCCTTGAGGTACATGGCCAGTGGAACCAGCGTCAGTCCTTTTTCCTGAATTTTGCCGGCCAGACGGCGCAGCTCCCGCCTGTGCATCAGGAGTTTCCGGGGTCTTTCCGGTTCATGGTTATACGGACCCGCATGGGGATATGGAGAGATATGCATCAGGAAAACAAACAGTTCCCCGTTCCGAAAATCACAGTATGCATCTTTGAAATTGACGCGACCCTCGCGGCAGGACTTGACTTCGCTTCCCGTCAGGACCATACCCGCTTCCATTTTTTCATCGACAAAATAATTGTGAAAAGCCTTCCGGTTTTTCGCAATAATCTGAACCATTGTGTTCACGCCTTTCGTTTCAGGATATCGTTTAGGACGGCAACAACGCTTCTGTCGAACTGTTTGTCCTGCTGGTTCTGAATCTCAGTAAGGGCTTCTTTGGGTGTCATCGACTTCCGGTACCCCGACTTGCCCGTCATAACCTCAAATGCTTCCGCTACGGAAATAATCCGGGCACCCAACGGTATTTCAGTCCCCTCCAGTCCATCCGGATATCCGGTGCCGTCCACCCGTTCGTGGTGGGATTGTATCATCTTGCGAATATCCTGAGGCAGCCGGATCTTCTCCAGAAAACGGAGACAGACTTTCGTGTGGGCCTTGATTCTTTCAAAATCCGTGATACTGAGAACGGAATCTTTTTCAAACAGGTCCGGATCAATCAGGAGAATTCCGATATCGTGCAGCAGCGCCGCCACTGTGACCGCATCCACGAAATCCACATCATCCGACATCCGCTCGGCGATCACCCGTGCATACTTGGCCGTGTTCAGTGCATGAATCCGAAAATTGTACCCGGATGATTTCGACAGTTCCAGCAGGTTCAACACAAGGCCGATATAGGTTTCCACACAGCGGTACTCCCGCATGACCTGCAGCAGGAATCCGGAAAGCATGCGGGAAAAGCGGCTCAGTGAGGCGATTTCCTCTCCGGAAAAATATTTCGGTGTAAATCGGATGGCCGAGAGATAAACGGCAAATCCGTTTCGTTCCACCACATTCAACGTATAGTGGGTTTCGGGACGCCCGTTACAGACTTCCTCGTCCATACTCTCCACCATGAAATGAGAAGAGACATTATCACCCGAACCCAGAAACGGAAAAAACTCCGCCAGGTTATCTGTCAGAACCGCCCGGCTGTCCACCGATAGTGGGTCCGTCGAGTAGACAAAATTGATGCTCTTGTTCCCGATCGAAATGTTGAGCATCAGGACATCATACTGAACCAGTGGTTTGAGGAGCAGAACGGCTTCCTGAAAGAAAGAACTGATGGACGGCATGTAGCGGCGAAACGAAGCAAACTTGACCAGAAAATACTTGTACGACCGGCCCAGTTCCTCTTCCAACTCATCACCGGAATCGTCCGCACCGCCCCCCTGAGCCCGGTTCAGGACCTTCTGCATTTCAACTGCGACTTTTTCCGTGTTGGCCAGGGTATCTTCGTCAAACACCTGACGCCCTGCCCGATTCCGTTCTTCAATAAATGCGGATATGCGGTCTTCCTGAAAAATCGGCACCACCTGGGCATTCTGAATCTTCTGTTCCTTAAAATGAACCTCAAGATCCGGGAAAGAAGTCACGTCATTGATTAGAAACGCACTTCGCTTCCGAAACAGAATGGGAATCATCGGATGATCGTATTCATAACTTTCAATCACGGGATTCCGCTTCAGGTATCCGTAGTAGGCCGCCAGACGAAAATCACCGGTCTCCATATCCAGCACGTAGAGCAACCCTTTTGTGGAATTGTTCAACTCCATGCACGATAGCAGAACCCGTTTGAATTCTTTTACGACTGCTTCCGAAAATGTCTCATTCATGGTGATTCCCTTAGTTCGGATGGTACCCCAACATCCGATCACGGTCAAGTACATGTAAACTTTTGACATACCTCCCCATTCAACGGGACTGTTCCTTCGTCGCGGGTTCGCACCCGGGTGCGGTTCCGGCAGCCGGCACCATTCCAGCCCCCAACATGTCCTTTTCCAACAACTTCTGTGCAAAAACGCCGCCCCGGAACCATCCCATTGTTTACAAGCTGAACAGTATTTATAAGTTATTGATTTTGCAATATGTTGCACATGGCCACACCTATGGTGCAATCTGTCGAAGTGCTTGATTCATGTGGTCTCGGACCATTTTCAACAGTGATTTCCACAGCATTTTCCACAGCTTTTGTTAAGAACGTGTAAAGTCTTGTGCATTGCAATATTTGACGTCCCACCAGACGAAATTCCCGTGTGCCTGCAGCCGGCAGACCGTCATGAAGTTGGCACTCGGAACACGTGCACCCCACCGGTCGCTGTGATAGAATCGGACCGGTATCAGATTTCCGCAGAACCGCGGGGAGGAACAGTGGACCGATTACTGGATCATATAGAAACACCACAGGATCTTGCCACTTTAAACTCGGATGAGATGAAGCAGCTGGCACGGGAAATCCGCACTTTCGTCGTTGAAACGGTTTCCCATACCGGTGGCCACCTGGCTTCTTCCCTGGGCGTAGTGGAAATCACGCTTGCGCTGCACCGCGTGTTCGATTTCAGACGGGACAAAATCATCTGGGATGTCGGGCATCAGGCATATGTGCACAAGCTGTTGACCGGGCGCAAGAATCAGTTTCACACCCTTCGTCAATATGGCGGAATCAGCGGATTTCCCAAAATATCCGAAAGCCCGTTTGATCACTTCAACACCGGACACTCGTCCACTTCCATTTCCGCTGCACTGGGAATGGCCGCTGCCCGGGATCTGAATGGTGAAGATCATCAGGTTGTGGCTTTCATCGGTGACGGATCCCTGACCGCCGGTCTGGCATTTGAAGGCATGAACCAGGCGGGTCACCTGAAGAAACGGATTCTGGTCATCCTGAACGACAACGAAATGTCCATCGCCCGGAATGTGGGCGCTCTGAGCAGATACCTGAACCAGATTATCACGGGCCAGGTCTACAATCGCATGCGCGACCGCGTGGAGACGATTCTGAAAGCACTGCCCGGTGGAAACTCCATTATCAAAATGGCGAAAGCCATGGAAGACACTGTCAAACGGTTGTTTGTTCCGGGCATGTTATTTGAAGAGATGGGATTTCATTATCTGGGTCCATTTGACGGCCACGATTATGATCGGCTGGTCGCGGAACTGGATGAAGCCCGCAAAATCGACGATCCCGTTCTGTTCCATATCAAGACCAAGAAAGGAAAAGGTTACCGGTATGCCGAAAAGGAACCGGACCGATGGCATGGAACGGCACCTTTTGAGATCGAAACAGGCAAGTCCGATGGAAAATCCGCGGCTGCTCCCGCCTACACAACTGTTTTTGGCGACACCATGCTGGAATTGGCTGGAAAAGACAAGCGAATTGTTGCCATTACCGCCGCAATGCCCTCCGGAACGGGTCTGGATGCGTTCGGCAAACAGTTTCCCGACCGCTTCTTTGATGTCGGGATTGCGGAACAGCATGCCGTCACGTTTGCCGGAGGGCTGGCCATTTCAGGACGCAAACCTTTCGTGGCCATTTACTCCACCTTCCTTCAGCGGGCCTTTGACCAGGTACTGCATGATGTCGCTCTCATGAATCTGCCCGTTACCCTGTGCATGGACCGGGCGGGGGTTGTTGGATCGGACGGCGAAACACATCATGGTTTGTATGACATCAGTTTTCTCCGACCGGTACCGAACCTGGTGCTCATGGCCCCGTCTGACGGAAGCGAGTTACGGCATATGCTGAATACCTGCGCCGGACTGTCCGCTCCGGCCGCCATCCGATATCCCCGTGGAACCGGTGAGGCTGTGGATCTGACCGAACCATTGCGGGAGATCCCCATCGGGAAAAGCCGAACACTGCGGGAGGGTGAGGATGCGGCAATTGTGGCGCTGGGACCCATAGCCTGGCGCGCCCATCGTGTGGCAGAGAAGTTGGCAAAGGAAGGTCTGTCTGTCGGCGTCATTGATGCCCGCTTTGCAAAACCGCTGGATGAAAGCACCATACTGGACACGGCTTCCAGTTGCGGCATGCTGATTACGTGTGAAGAACACGTGTTGAGCGGCGGGTTCGGTTCCGCCGTACTGGAGTTGCTGCAGGAAAACGAACTGGATGTTCCCGTGCTGAGAATCGGCATTCCGGACCGGATATTTCCCACGGAAAACCC
>DAINNF010000125.1:0-7993 GCA_036736005.1 Acidobacteriota bacterium | reverse complement strand
GTGCCTTCCAGCCCCTTATGCGGCCTCGGAATGACATGCACCGATACCAGCTCGCCCACACGTCTGGCAGCTGCAGCACCGGCATCCGTCGCGGCTTTCACAGCAGCAACATCGCCCCGTACCACGATGGTGGTAAATCCGCCGCCGATCTTCTCGTACGACACCAGCGTCACGTTGGCTGCCTTGACCGCCGCATCGGCTGCTTCGATCAATGCCACCAATCCCTTGGTCTCAATCATTCCAATGGCATCGCCCATAGGTTATCCTCCCAGTTCGGTTAATATTTCGGTTATCAGGTTCACCAACTCATCCCGGGAAAACCGGTATTCCTCCACCCGTCCGTCACGGGCGCATACCGCCGGCTCACCGGTCCGGATACCGAACTTCTTCCGCAGCGCCATCAGCTTGTCAACTTCATCGCATGGCAGCGTGTTCGGTGATCCCAATACGTTGGCTACAAGTGAAATTCTAGCATAATGCTCAACCTGTTCCATGAAAAAATACGCGTCGTCCAGCGTGGTGCCCAGCGTCAGCGCCCCGTGGTTGGCCAGCAGCATGGCATTGTAATGGAGATGACCGTCCAGGTTATGGGCCAGTTCATCAGTAGACGGCGTGCCGTAGGGAACCAGCGGAATGGTGCCCATCAGCAGCACCGTCTCCGCAGTAAGCGACTGGTCCAGGCCCCTTCCGGAACACGCAAAACCCGTTGCAATCGGGGGATGAGCATGAACCACCGCCTGGATATCGGGCCTGGAACGGTAAACCTTCAGATGCATTTTTGTTTCGGACGAGGGCTTTCCCGCACCGGTGGTCTGCTGACCATCCAGTGTCAGTTCAATGATGTCCGTTTCGGTGAGGAAGCCCTTGCAGACGCCCGATGGTGTGATCCAGACCCGGTCCCCGTCCCGTTCGGAAACGTTGCCCTCATATCCGGCAATCAGTCCCCTGTTGTACAGCCGTTTGCCGGCTTCGACGATACGGGAACGCACCGACATGGATCAGGCCCCTTTGGTACGGCAGTCGTCGGAACAGTATTCTTTTCCACCGGCCCTGACGCCCGTACCCGCCGGGAAGTAAACCTCACAGGCCGGACATTTGATCATCTCACCTTTGTCGATACGGCCCATGCGAGCCCCACCCGGGCCGGTCTGACCGGGATTTGGGCCGGGTCCGGTCTGCGGAGGCTGAAACAGCTCACCCAGGAACTTCTTGAACCGGTGATAGAAAAAATAGAAGACCCCGAAAATGAGGCCGAGAAATATCAGCAGTTTGGTCATTCGTCCATTTCCTCCAGTCGATGCAGAAACTCAACGTCCACCAGCACGTCACGGGGTTTCCCGCTCTGTTGGGCCGGTGGCCCCACGATGCCGTCCTCTTCCATCATATCAATGTACCGCGCCGCTTTATTGTACCCGATGGAAAGCTTGCGCTGCAGGAAAGAAACGGACGCCTGTCCCGTGGCAATGATCAGCTTCACCGCCTGGACATATTCGGGATCGCCGCTGGACAGTCCGCCGCCCCCTTCCAACTCCACACCCATTTCATCTTCCTGGCCGAATTCGGTGATGCCGTCCAGGTAGGTGGGCCGGCCGTAGTCTTTCAGGTAGTCCACCAGTCCGTGTACTTCCTTCTCGGTGATCAGCGGCGAATGGATGCGCATCAGGTTGGAACTGCCCGGCGGCAGGAACAGCATGTCACCCCTGCCCAGGAGTTGTTCCGCTCCCACCTGGTCCAGCACGATACGAGAATCGATCATCTGGGCCACGCGGTAGCAGATCCGGGACGTGAGGTTGGATTTGATCACACCGGTGATGATGTCCCGGGACGGGCGCTGGGTGGCCACCACCAGGTGAATGCCCACGGCCCGGGCCTTCTGCGCCAGGCGCGCGATGGATTCTTCCACCTGGGCACGGGATACCATAATCAGGTCGGCCATTTCGTCGATCACCACCACAATGTGGGGCAGTTCATCATAGTCTTCATCCGCCAGTTCCGAGGTCACAATGGCGTTATATTTGGCCAGCGACCGGACCCGGACTTCCTTCAGCAGTTTGTATCGCCGTTCCATTTCGCTGACCGCCCAGGACAGCGCGGAAGCCGCTTCCTTGGGATCGGTAATTACGTCGGTGAGCAGGTGGGGAATGTTACTGAACACGCCCAGTTCCACCATCTTCGGGTCCACCAGAATCATCTTGACCTGCTCCGGAGAATTGCGCACCAGAAGGGAACACAAAATCCCGTTGAGTCCCACACTCTTACCCGAGCCGGTCTGCCCCGCCACCAGCAGGTGGGGCATTTTGTCCAGCTGGGTCACACAGGGTTCACCCGTAATGGTCTTGCCCAGTGAAATGGTGAGCGGCGATGCCGAGGACATGAACTCCCGGGATTCGAGAATTTCCTTCAGCACGATGGTACGCCGGTTTTCATTGGGTACTTCAATGGCGATGGTGGGTTTGCGAAACATCCGGTCAATGCGGATGGACTCCGCAGAAAGTGCAATGCCCAGGTCCTCCAC
Source organism: Acidobacteriota bacterium (assembly GCA_036736005.1). Lineage (GTDB taxonomy): Bacteria > Acidobacteriota > Holophagae > Thermotomaculales > Thermotomaculaceae > DAINNF01. The sequence goes on along the minus strand of DAINNF010000125.1, from coordinate 5,478 downwards.
CAGTCCCAGCACCTTGTTGAACTTGATGCCCGGGTCCATCTGGTATTCATATGTCGTGACAATGGGGCCCGGATGGATGTTCACCACCCGCCCGGTCACATTGAATTCTTCCATTTTCTTGACCAGCAGCTCGGCCTTGCGGGACAGTTCTTTCCGGTCAATGCTGTTGTCCGCATCCGGGTCCACGAAGATTTCCCGCCAGGGCGGGTTGTAGTCTTCCGGCGTGCGGCTGTCCAGTCCCGCCTCCACCGCGATGTCCAGGGGAGATTTCCCCTCCTCCCGGTCTTCGGTCACCGGTTTGGAAATCGGGGGCAGTTCCCCGCTTTTGACCTTCTCCCGGATCCGCTTCTTGATTTCCCGTTCCTGATCGATCTGACGAATCACCCGGCGTCGCTTTTTCATGGAACCCACTTCACCGCGAATGCGCCGCACCACCTGGGCAATGCCCTTGCCGGACTGGACTACCACCGAAGCGATGGTGCCGAATATTGCCGCCACACCCAGGCGGGTGCCCAGCATGAAGCAGGCGATCATCAGAAACAGCAGGATCAGAATCGATCCCCACGCATTGAACGTGGGCAGCATAATTCCCTTGATATTGTTACCGATAATGCCACCCGCGCTTTCCCAGGCCAGCGGCGTGACCGATGCGATCATCACGAAATCGCGAAGCACGATCGCAAACAGGACCGCAAACACCACCGTTTCCAGCAGGAAGAACGGCACCTGAATCAACAGCGGGCTGAACGACCGGTGTTTCAGCAGCATGATGGCGGTCAGCATAAAGAAAATGGGAAACAGGTAGGCTGCATAGCCGAATAGATGCAGCAGAATGGCCGCGAACTGGGCACCGAAATTGCCCATAATGTTGTTGGATGTCATGCGGGAAACGGTACCGCTGTTGAAAAATGTGGGGTCTTCGGGACTGAAGGACACCAGAGACAGAAAACAGACCAGTGCAATAAACACAAATACAAGTGCGGTCACCTCGATCGCCAGCGCCGCCCGTTGGAATCCCTGGGTCTGTTTCTTACGTGCCATCTCAATGGAAAGTATACCAGATCGGCGGTTTGAGCGCTGGATAATCCTTGATTTTCAGCCCCCGAACGCCCATGATGTGATGATGAACACCATGCATGATTTTGAACACCTGATTCAATCGGCGGCGGAACTGATCCGCACCCGTCAACCGGCGGTGGCATTCACGGGAGCCGGCATTTCGGTGGAAAGTGGTATTCCCACCTTCCGGGGCCCGGGCGGGCTGTGGGAGAGGGTCGATCCCATTTTCATTGAACTGGGCTATTTTCATTCCAAACCGAAGCAGAGCTGGGAAAAGATCCGGGACATTTTCTATGCCTATTTCGACACCGCAGAGCCCAACGACGGGCACCGGTTTCTGGCGCGACTGGAGGAAAGCGGTATGCTGGAGGGGGTGATCACCCAGAATATCGACAATCTGCACCAGGACGCCGGTTCGAAAACAGTCATCGAATTTCACGGCAATTCCCAGTATCTGACTTGTACCGGATGCGGGAAACGCGGGCCATTCAACCCGACTGTTCTCGAGGTCCTGCCCCCCACGTGTGCATGCGGTTCCGTTCTGAAACCGGACTTCATCTTTTTCGGTGAGATGATTCCGCACGCGGCGTTGACCGAAAGTGACCGCCTGGCCCGGTCCTGCAACCTGATGATCGTGGTGGGCACCACCGGGGAAATCTATCCGGCCGCGCAGCTGCCTTTGATCGCCAGGCAGAACGGTGCAACGCTCATTGAAATCAACCCGGACCCGTCCCTGGTCACGCCCTTCGCGGACGTCTTTCTGCCCATGAAGGCCACCGAAGCCGGTATCCGCCTGACCGACGCGTTGGGCTTGAGGGAATAACTATTCGGTCGTGACCGGACCCTCGACGTCTGACGGCTTCTTCACGAAATGTTTTCGGATCCAGAACATGTAACCCAGTACACAGACAACGGACACACCCATCGCAACGGCCATTCCGGTACCGTTGGCAAAGCCCATGGCGTCCACCTGTTTCAACATTCGTTCGGAATAACCCAGTATCTCGTAGTAAGTCCGCATACCCCCGTTCAGGGCGGTAACCGCGTTGGATACCATATGGAGGACGATCACCACCGATCCCGCAATCCAGGCCCGCTGTTTCAACCGGTACAAACCCACGACAACCGCCATGTAGATCCCGAAAAGAACGAGGTTCAATACCGCCGCGACCCAGCCGGTCACCACATCCCCGAACAGGAAGAATACGGGACCCATAAAGATAAGTTGAACACATGAAAGTGCGTAGCTGAATATGATTACCGCGGCTGCCAGAACGGTCAACGGACACTGGTCCGTCCAGCGGGGTTGCGGGTCACGCGATTCAAAGGTGGCCCGGACGTTTTTTCCCGAATAGACCAGCACGAAGAAGAGCGGGACAAGGAGCAGAACGGCCATGACAATCATCACGACGATGATCACGATGGTGCTGTCCGATATGTTCGGATTGGATGCGCTCATACGACCCATTACGAAGGGCATGATTACCAGAACGACGGCAAGACAGATCAGCCACAACCAGCCGAATACCAGGTTCAATGCCCGCGCCCATTTCCGGACCATAATCGCACCGACGGCCAGCCAGATGTTCACAACACCCAGACCGATATAAAACACCATTCCCATCACCGCACCGATCAGCATCATCCGTTGCGACTGGACCTGCGTGGATGTCATCAGCACCGCCAGAACCTGGAGTGCCGCCATTGCCAGGCAACCGATCCCCAACAGAATCTGAAATACACCGGCCGTGACGATCAGGCCCTTGCGGTCTTTGTACGCAACCTGTTCCATGAATCTACCCCCCGATTGTGAATGATTGGAAGAATTGTAGCACAGGGAATGCCTTCTTTTTGTCAGCGCAATCGGGAATTCTCAGCAGGCCGCATCGGTTCAGTCAGTGGGGCGCAAGTCCTCTATCACCTTGCTGGAAACCCAGTACAGGTCACCCTGGCCGTTGCCCGCAGATCTTTTTCGCTGCTTCATCCATTCCAGGGTGATTCGTTCCGGTATCTCACCGGTTGTCCGCTGGCTGGTGAAAAACAGGATCCTTCCGTCCGGAGTCAGCGACGGACAGTATTCAAATGCCGTTGAATTGACCGCTTCCCCCAGGTTGAGTGGTTTGTGCCATCCCTTTTGGTCATGAAAACTGACCCAGATATCACCATGGCCGATGCCGGGACCGGCACCGTGGGTGTTGTACAGGATAAAGGAACCATCCGGAGATACGAACGCATTGTATTCGGCATTGGCGGAATTAACCGGCGCACCCAGGTTTACCGGTTTTCCGTATCCCGTTTCGGTCTTCGGACATTTGTAGAGGTCTTCACCTCCCAGCGAATCGGGCAGTTCAGCCGTAAAATAGATGTCTCCATCGGTCGTGAAAGAAGGATAGAAAATGTTGACACCATCCGGTACGGGCAGTGAAACCGGTTCCACGGTCGCCCAGCCCGTATCGCCATACCGGGTCCTGAACAGTCGGGCCACGTTGTCTTTTCTGAAAGAGATGAAATAGAAATCACCGTCCGGGCCGAAACAGGGTTCCAGATCGGAATGGACACCGGAAAACGGGGCTACTTTCGGATCGGTCCATCCGTTGTCGGTATGTTCCATGACCACCAGCGTGCCCCGCTGGAATTCCCAGACGGTGTAGAACAGCCAGCGCCCGTCCGGGGACAACGCCGTATCCCGTTCGTTGAGTCCGGAGTTGATACGCTCACCGCCAAACGGCGTCGCCCTCAATCCCGGACTGCCGCCTCCGGGAAGAGTCGTTTTCTCGGAACACATCGTGGATGAAACGGAAAAGAGAATGATCCAAACTGCCAGGGTAACCTTCAACGTCTTCAAAATGCCTCCACGGTACCGGAATTGGAACGGTACCGGAGCTCAAATTCGGCGCTTCGTACCTCCTGAGCAGCCGGCCCGCATGTGAGTGGTTCGCAGCGGGCCGGTCGTTTGTTTCACTCCTTGATCTTGATGGTTGACTGTCGCTTCCGGTCCACCTTCAACCGGACCACATCCGGCCGGGAATAGTGCCCAACCGGATCGAAGTTCTGCCGTTCTTCCCGGACCACCCGGTGCTCCAGTGTTGCCGTTATCAGGGTTTCTTCCCCGACCACCGGCTCCACGACAAACGTGCCATCCGGCGCCGCAATACAAGACCCGCCGTTGAACACCATCTCCTCGGTGACCGCTCTGATCTCGTCCGCATGGGGAACACTGTCCGGAATGTCCCCCTTTCGGACCACGCCGGATACCGACACCACATATGAGCGGGACTCCTTCGCGATGAACCGGGTGATGTCCCGGGTCAGGTGGTCACCGCCCGGCCATACCGCCACATGCAGGTCTTCCCCCATGCCATACAGCGCGGCCCGGGGCAGCGGCATCCAGTTTTCCCAGCAGTTTAGCCCCCCCACGGTAAAAGGGCTCAGTTTGTGGGTCTGCAGACCGTGCCCGTCCCCCGGGGACCAGACCAGCCGTTCCTCATAGGTGGGCATCAACTTGCGGTGCACCGACCGGATTTCCCCCTGCGCATCAATGTACACCAGCGAAGCATACAGGGAATGACCACCCCGGTCCGCCGGCCGTTCAATGCATCCCAGGTAAACCGCAATCGACTTTACTCCGCAAAGCTCGCAGAGTTGGTCCAGGTGACCGGCTTCGATCTGCACCGCCTGGTCCATGTAGTGGGCAAACACGGCTTTCTGAATGGGTGAATTGAACCGGGCCCCGTCGGTGCGCTCAATCCAGAACGGATATCCGGGAAGGATCGCCTCCCCGAATACAATCAGGGATGCTCCCTGGTCGGCCGCTTCTGCCGTACGCTCCATAATCTTCTTCAGAGTGCCCTGCCGGTCCAACCAGACCGGCGCAATCTGTCCCAGCGCAACTGTCAACGTATCCCCTTTGGATGATGCCATGCCATCCTCCCTGTTATGCATGATATTTCGAATCCCCATCAGGATAGGGCTTGACTGCGGTTGAAGGCAAGAGAAAAGCAAATGAGATTGAGGTTGAGCTTGAGTCTAAGTTTGAGTTTGAGGTTGAGTTTAAACAGGGACAGGAAAAGGCTGAGTTCCCGTTCTCCCACTCCCTCTCCCACGCCCACGCCCACGCCCACGCCCACGCCTACTCCTACTCCTACTCCCACACTCATTGCGACGCGGAGTTTTCGGTCTGCGCAAGGCCAGACCGCTACGCCGTCGCGGATGGTGGATGGTGAATGGTGGATAGACCAGAAATCATCGGTGCACAGGTTTTCGAAACGTCAAGGCGGAGGACAACGAACAAGCGGAGTGTTCGAAGCGAGTGTCAGGCGACGCGACTGCTGCGGAGTTTTCCACGAGGTCAAGGCGCGGCGGCTCCGCCGCAGTGGGATAGGAGAAGTGTAAAGTGTTCAGTTTACAGTGTTCAGATTA
>DAINNF010000124.1:0-8024 GCA_036736005.1 Acidobacteriota bacterium | reverse complement strand
GGTGTGTCCCTCCATGTGGGGACGATCCCCAGCAAGACCCTTCGCGAGGCTGTTCTTGATTTGAGCGGTTTACGGCAGAGTTGTCCGGACCGGGCGGGTGCAACGGCACCTGCCGATATCAAACTGGAACAACTGATGGACCGGGTGAACAATATTGTGATCCGTGAGCAGGATATGATGAAGGATCAACTGAACAGGAGCGGTCTGGATGTCCTGTTTGGAGAAGGGTCATTTGATGATCCCCACACCATGAGCGTGTACAGCCGAATGGATGACAGAACAGTCCAGGTGAAGGGCGACCGCTTTATCCTGGCGACCGGGACGGTTCCGCGGCATCCCGAGGATGTTCCCTTTGATCACGAAGTGATCTTTGACAGCAATTTCATGTTTTGCCACAAGAGCAGAATGAAGACACTGCCACATTCACTGATCGTTGTGGGTGGTGGTGTAATCGGCACGGAGTATGCGGCCATGTTTGCCGCGCTGGGATGTGATGTCACTCTTGTGGACAAGAGCGAACATCTGCTGGGATTTCTGGATTGTGATATCAGCAAACTGCTGCTCCATGAGATTGAAAAACTGGGTGTCAACATGGTGTTGGGTCGGGGATATGAACGGATCGAGCGGACCGGAAGTGGCCTCGGACGCGTGGTGACCGACAGTGGAGAAACGCTGGAAGCAGACGCTGTGCTGTTCAGTCTGGGCCGCATACCCTGTGTCGACCCCCTGAAACTGGACAATGCCGGAGTAGAACTGGGTGAACGGGGTACCATCCGGGTGAATGATTCCTTTCAGACCAGTGTTTCCCACATTTATGCAGCCGGTGATGTAATCGGATTCCCGGCACTGGCGTCCACCAGTTCGGAGCAGGGCCGCATTGCGGCCCGTGTCGCCATGGGATATCAGGTCCGGGATCACCGTCCCGAACTGTTCCCGTTTGCGATTTACACCATTCCGGAGGCATCCATCATTGGCAAAACCGAGCAGGTATTGAAACGGACCGGTGTCAAGTATGAGGTTGGTGTGGCCCGTTTCGATGCGGTTTCCAAGGCCACCATCAAGGGTGTTGGCGTCGGTATGCTGAAGTTGCTGTTTGATCCCCAGACCTGGCATCTGCTGGGTGTGCATGTGGTTGGTGAACAGGCGGCAGAATTGATTCATATCGGGCAGTCCGTTATGGCTCTGGGCGGCCGGATGGACTTCTTTATCCACAATGTGTTCAACTATCCCACCTGGGCGGAAGCTTACCGGCTGGCGGCGCTGGACGGTCTTTCCCGGCTGTCTGTTCCAAGTCGGATTAACGGGGAAGACCAATAGCGCCTCTTTCTGCCTCATCTTGCATTCGGTTGTGGCTTTTGCGAAAATGAATCCAATCGTGCACGTATTGCAACAGAGCGAAGGAGGCGCGCATGGCCGTAATCAGGAGCCGTGTCGACACAGGCTCACCGGAATTCAAAGACAATCAAAAGGTGAACCGGGATCTGGCCCGTGATCTGAAGGAACGGATTGATGCAGCCAGAGCCGGTGGACCCCCGAAGGCCCACGAACGAATAAAAGAACTGAACAAAATGGATGCCCGGCAGCGGATTGACCGATTGCTGGATGAGGACAGCCCATTCATGGAATTGAGCTGTCTGGCCGGTCATGGTCTGTACGATGATGATGTGCCGGCGGCCGGGATCGTGACCGGAATCGGTCGTGTGAGCGGTCGGGAAGTCATGATCGTCGCCAACGATCCCACGGTCAAAGGGGGATGCTATTATCCGATTACCGTGAAGAAACACCTGAGAGCGCAGGAAATTGCGGACCAGAACCGGTTGCCCTGTCTGTACCTGGTTGATTCCGGGGGCGCATTTCTGCCGAAACAGGATGAAGTTTTTCCGGACCGGGACCATTTCGGCCGGATTTTCTATAACCAGGCCCAGATGTCGGCCAGAGGGATTGCTCAGATCAGTGTGGTGCTGGGCTATTGCACGGCAGGCGGTGCCTACATCCCGGCCATGTCGGACCAGAGCATCATCGTAAAAGATACCGGTACCATTTTTCTGGGTGGACCGCCGTTGGTCAAAGCCGCCACCGGCGAAGATGTAACCGCCGAAGAACTGGGTGGCGCGGATGTCCATTCCCGGATCAGCGGCGTTGCGGACCACTATGCGGAGAATGACGCCGATGCCATTCAGAAGGCCCGCGAAATCGTCCGGTACCTGGGGCGCAGAGACCGGCAGCAATTGAAAATGGAAGCGCCGGAGGACCCCCGCTATCCGCCGGAAGAGTTGTATGGAATCATCCCCGCAGACCGGAAGAAACACATGGATGCCTACGAAGTAATCGCCCGCCTGGTGGACGGTAGCCGGTTGTTTGAATTCAAGCAGCGCTATGCGCCGACGCTTGTGACCGGATTTGCCCATCTGTACGGTATGCCGGTGGGAATCCTGGCGAACAATGGGGTTCTTTTCTCGGAAAGCGCGTTCAAAGCCACCCATTTCATCGAACTGTGTGCCACGGAGGGAATTCCGTTATTGTTCCTGCAGAATATTACCGGGTTCATCGTCGGGAAGCAGTATGAGCATCAGGGTATTGCCAAGGACGGCGCCAAGATGGTCATGGCGGTGAGCAATGCCGCAGTCCCCAAAATCACGCTGATTATGGGCGGCTCATTCGGTGCCGGTAACTACGGTATGTGCGGACGTGCCTACGATCCCCGTTTCCTGTTTATGTGGCCCAACAGCCGGATTTCCGTGATGGGAGGGGAGCAGGCTGCCTCGGTACTGCTTCAGGTGAAACAGGACCAGGTAGCGCGTAAAGGGGGCTCCCTTTCCGAAGAAGAAGAGGCCGCCATTGTGGATCCCATTCTGGCCAAGTACGAACATGAGGGCAGTCCGTACTACTCGTCGGCCCGGTTGTGGGATGATGGGGTTTTTGATCCTGTGCAGACGCGGGAACTGTTGGGACTGGCGCTTTCGGCAACATTGAATCAGCCCTTTGAAAGCACCAAGTTTGGTGTTTTTCGGATGTAGGTGTACCGGTACCTGCTTGAATATCATGAAACCAATCATTTGTGCGGAAAGGAAACCATATGTCGAAAACCATACGAATTGGAAACGCCGGAGGGTACTGGGGCGATGATCCCGATGCCCTTCGTCGACAGGTGAAGGGTGGTGAGCTTGATTTCCTGACCATGGATTATCTGGCGGAAATCACCATGTCCATCCTGAACAAACAAAGACAGAAAGATCCGGAGTTCGGATCCGCCCGGGATTTTCTTTACCATCTGGAACCGGTCATTGAAGATGTGATGGAGCGGGGGATCCGTATTGTCACCAACGCGGGAGGTGTCAACCCGGATGTCTGCGCCCGGAATATCGCGGAAATGGCTGCCCGGTATGGGTTGAAACCCAGGATCGCAATCGTGGACGGGGACAATATCCTGGAAGACCTGGATGAACTGGTGAAGCGGGGTGCGGATTTCAACAACATGGAGACCGGAGAATCATTCGAGACGATCCGGGATCGAATTACCGCCGCCAACCTCTATTTCGGGGCATTGCCGGTGGTAAAGGCATTGCAACAGGGAGCCGATATCGTCGTGACGGGCCGTGTGACAGACACCGGAATTACCCTGGCTCCCATGATTGCCTCATTCGGATGGTCCCTGGATGATTATGACCGTCTGGCTTCCGGTATTGTGGCCGGCCACATCCTCGAATGCGGCGCCCAGAGCACCGGAGGCAATTTTACAGACTGGGAAAAGGTACCGTCGTTTACCAGCATGGGATATCCGATTGCAGAGATTTCTGAAGATGGATCGTTTGTGATTACCAAACACGACAGTCTCGATGGACTGGTGTCCGTGGACACGGTTCGTGAACAGTTGCTGTACGAAATGGGCGATCCGTTGAATTACATTACCCCGGATGTCATTGCGGATTTCTCCACAATCCGGTTGAAAGATGATGGTCCGAACCGGGTTCGGGTATCCGGAGTAAAGGGTCGGGCGCCCACTGATCTGCTGAAAGTCAGTATGGCCTACCGGGATGGTTTCAAATCGTACGGCACCATTCTGATCTCCGGCCCGGACGCCAGAAAAAAGGCCGAAAAATTCAGTGAAATTTTCTGGAAGCGGGTGAACACGGCATACGAAGATCAGTTGACGGAATATGTGGGTTCGGATGCATGTCATCGTCACCTGGCACCGCGCAAGGAATCGGGAGAAATTCTCCTCCGGTTTGCGGTTCGTGATCATGATCGGGACAAGTTGACGCCTTTCAGAAGGAACCTGGCAGCTCTGATCCTCAGCGGTCCACCTTCAGTGGCGGTGACGGGCGGTACGCCGCCGGTGAGAGATGTGGTTTCCTACTGGCCGGCACTGGTGAACCAGTCCATTGCGGACTGGCGCCTTCGGATGTACCAGGGTTGTGAGTTGTTGATGGAAGAAAGCGACGGCTGGCCGGAAACGGGTGGAACCATGGAGACACCGGATCATATCGGGGAAGATGAACTGGCGGAATTTTCCGGCCCGACCGAACGGGCGCCATTGAGTCGGATCGCACTGGCCCGCAGTGGAGACAAAGGGGACACCTGCAACGTGGGTATTCTGGCCCGTTCTCCGGAAGCCTGGGCATGGCTGGGTCGAACCCTGACGACGGACCGGGTCAAAACGCTCTACGGAGACATTGTACTGGGAGATGTGGTGCGCCATCCGGTCAAAAACCTGCTGGCATGGAACTTTCTGCTTCATGAAGCATTGGGGGGTGGGGGCACCCGGAGTCTACGGGTGGACGCCCAGGGAAAAACCCTGGCTCACGCGCTCCTGATGCAGGAGTTTGAGATTCCATTATCGGTACTGGAATCAGCAGGGGACAATTGATGTATACCACTATTTCATTGGACCACGAAGGCAGTGTTTCCAGACTGACGTTGAACCGCCCCGAGAGGCGAAACGCCCTCAATGACGTCATGATGGAAGAAATGATCCAGGCCGTATCCGAAGCGGAGGGGCGCGGGAGCCGGGCACTGATACTGACCGGTGCCGGCTCCGCATTCTGCGCGGGGGCGGACCTTGAATGGATGGGTCGGATGCAACACGCGGATTACGAAGAGAACCGGGCGGATTCCGAAAGGCTGGCCCGCCTCTTTCGACGGCTTCGGACGGCGAAGCCTGTCACGGTGGCAGCGGTCAATGGCCCCGCCATTGGGGGTGCGGTGGGGGTGGTGGCTGCCTGTGACATCGCGATCAGCACCGCGGATGCCGTTTTTTCCTTCGGCGAGGTTCGACTCGGGATTGTACCGGCAGTGATTGGGCCCTATATCGTTGAAAAGACGGGAGCGTCTGTTGCACGCTATTATATGTTGACCGGTTTCCGTTTCTCGGGTGAACGGGCACGACAGATCGGACTGGTTCACCAGGTAGTGGATGACCGGGCCGCTCTGGAGGATGAAGTGGATCGCGTGCTGACCGCGTTGAAAAGCGGGGGGCGGAATGCCCAGCATCATATCAAGGAACTGCTGGATCGGATCGGCGGTCCGCCTTCCGAGGAAATGGAACAGTATACGGTGGATCTGATTGCCCGAGCCCGTGTTTCTCCGGAAGGTCAGGAAGGAATCCGGGCTTTTTTTGAGAAACGGAAACCTGCATGGTCGGAGGATACGGATGAGTCGGTTTGAACGGGTCCTGATTGCCAACCGGGGAGAGATTGCCCGGCGGATTGCGCTATCTCTGCTGGAGGTCAACATTACGCCGGTGGTTCCGGTGACGGAAAAGGAAATGAGGCAGGCCATTGCACTGTTTCCGGATTGTCAGATTGTATCGGCACCGGACGGGATCTACCTGGATCCGTCTGCCCTGGTGGAACTGGTCCGGAAAGAGAATTGCCAGGCGGTTCATCCCGGCTATGGTTTTCTGGCGGAAAACGGGGGTTTCGCAAGACAATGTGAAAAAGCCGGGATTCTTTTCATCGGTCCGCCTCCGGATGCGATCGACCGGATGGGGAACAAAGAGCAGGCCCGTCGGATTGCCCTTTCTTCCAATGTATCCCCCGTACCGGGGTTCTCGGTTCAGGAGATGTCTCCGGAGGAAATCGGGCAGCATGCGTCCGACATCGGGTTCCCCGTTTTGGTGAAGGCCTCCATGGGGGGTGGCGGAAAAGGCATGCGCCGTGTGGACAGCGCGGATGAACTGATGGACGCACTCCGTGTTGCCCGTCAGGAAGCGGAAACATATTTCGGTGACGCTTCGGTCTTTATTGAAAAGTACATTGAATCACCCCGCCATATCGAAATTCAGGTGTTCGCGTTTGCTGACGGCTCGACAATCCATCTCGGAGAGAGAGAGTGTACGATTCAGCGCAGGCACCAGAAGATCATTGAAGAATCCCCGTCCGTCGCTGTTTCAGAAGAACTGCGGAATGAAATGGGTGCCGCTGCGGTCCGTCTGGCTGAGGGCGTGGGTTATCGCAGTGCCGGTACCGTGGAGTTTATTCTGGCTCCCGATGGCTCCTTCTATTTTCTGGAGATGAATACCCGCATTCAGGTGGAGCATCCGGTGACCGAAATGGTTTACGGCGTGGATCTGGTCCGGTGGCAGGTGGAAGATGCGGCCGGTTTGATGACACCCGTTTCCCAGAATGGTGTCCGTCCAAGGGGATGGGCCGTCGAATGCCGGGTATATGCGGAGGACCCGGACCGGGACTTCATGCCGTCACCGGGGCAGGTCCTGCTGTATCGTGCGCCCGAAGGGCCGGGGATCCGTGTGGAAAGTGCGGTGGGCTCCGGGAGTCACATTTTCCCCGATTTCGATCCCATGATTGCGAAACTGGTTGTTCACGCGGAAAGCAGGGAAGCAGCCATTGAGCGTGCTTACCGGGCATTGCATGATTTTGTGATTCTGGGCGTTACGACCAACCGGGAATACCTGATGCGGATCCTTCGTCACGATGCCTTCCGGTCCGGTGCGGTGGACACCGGGTTTACGGCCCGTTACAGGGATGAGCTGAGCGCACCAGCGATCCAGCCTCCGCAGGAACTGGTGGCGCTGGCACACTGGTTACGTCGGCAGTCCGGTCGAACAGCACCCGACAGTGAACATGAACCGGGAGGGGCTCCGTTTCCGCCGGTTTCGACCCGGTTGCCGTAAAGGAGATCAGATGACTGTGTATCGTTGGGATGGACATGAAGACACATTTACCGTCAGTGGGATGGAATTCAGGGAAGATCGGTTGCGTGCGAATGTCAACGGAGAACCGGTTGAACTTCATGTGGTTCAGGACACCTGTGGAAGGATTCTGCTGAACGGAGATCGCGTAAAGACCGCCGATGCAATGGTTGACGGCGACCATGTCTGGATTCAGTATGAGGGAGCGGTCTGGCGTCTGGACCGAATCGACGAGATGGAACAGGACAGTGGGGATGAAACGGGGGATGGGGCCGTCCTGGCGCCCATGCCCGGACGGATTCTCGAGCTGTTATGCAATGCCGGTTCAGTTGTGGAAGCCGGAGAAGTCCTGGTCCGAATGGAGTCCATGAAACTGCAGCTGGATGTCCGGGCCCCCCGAGCCGGTGTCCTGTCGGATTGTCGTGTGACCGTCGGGGACATGGTGAATGGTGGTGACCGTCTCATGCTGATTGAGGAGCCGGAATAGTTTCTGTCTGTCGTATGTATTCTCTTAAAGTTGTCCAACATTTGAGTCGTTCTCATGTGATATACTGCACATGATTTTTAGGTTCATCAGGAGGACGACATGACATTCTGGAAAAAAGCGCTTATGGGCGTTATTGCTGTGATGTTTGTATTGTCAGCTCACGCCATGACCGAGGACAAGAAAGCAAAGAAATATTTTCTCAAAGGGTATGAGGCCATGCAGGCAGGGGAATTGGAAAAAGGCGAACAGGAATTCCTCAAGGCGCTGGAACGGGACCCCGAGTTCTACGAAGCCCATCTGGAGTATGGCCGGCTGCTGGCCCAGATGAGCCGGTATGATGATGCAAAGAAACAGCTGGAAAAGGCACAGAAACTGGATCCCGAGGGT
>DAINNF010000123.1:0-8039 GCA_036736005.1 Acidobacteriota bacterium | reverse complement strand
CGGACAAGCGCAAGGCGTTCGGCAAACCGATCAACCGGTTCCAGGCGGTGGGATTCAAGGTGGCGGACAGTGTGATGAAACTGGACGCTGCCCGTTCCCTGGTATATGCCACCTGTCTGGCCATTGATTCCGGGCGTGCGACTCCGGGTCGCGTTCGGCGGATGATTTCGGAAAGCAAGAAATTTGTAACGGAAGCCGCCTGGGACATTGCCAATGACTGTATGCAGGTGATGGGGGGTATCGGATATACGGACATTTATCCGCTGGAACGGATTGTCCGGGACATCCGGTTGTCCATGATCTGGGTGGGCACCAACGAAATCATGCAGTTGATTGTGCAGACCGAATGGTACAAGGAGTTGCTGGGTAGAACAACCACCGGCCCGGTCAGCCGGGATGTGGAATCGGACGCGCGAAATGCCGGTCAGACGGATGAAAAGGTGTTCGAATAGATCATGCTTCAATAACCCAATGTCCGGGAGGAGCCATGGATTGGACAGGTGGACGTGAGCTGCGCGTAAAGAAGACCCGGGTTCTCGGGATGTGGTATCAGGGGATCGGCTATGTGGCAGGTCTGCCGTTTCTGCTGGCGGTGTTCGAAGAATGGCGACCGCTGTTTTTCCGGTTTGCGCCGTTTTCCTACCTGGCGGTGGTGTTTCTGATACTGGTGGGGATTCATTCCCTGGCGTTTGCCCTCCACTGGACATTTGCGCGGGTGCGCGTGGACGAGATGGGGATTGCGTTGTACACCCTTTCCGGCGAACGTCGTCTGGACTGGATGAACCTCCATGGTCTGGACTTTGTGGACAAATCATCCCTCCTGGTTCTGACGGGTCGCACCGGTGAACAGATGGAATTGACCACCGGGGTGGAGGATTTCAATCAGCTGCTGAACGTGATTCTGCAGAAGGCGGCCTCCGCCTCACTGATCAGCCATGTGGAAAACCGGTATACCAACCGCCGGTTCAATCCCAGACGGATGATCCCGGGGGCTGCGGGGGTTTTGCTGTTTATCGGCGCGGTCCTGGCCATGGATTACTGGATCGTGGGTGTTCTGATGATGCTCTTTGTGTCCGTGGCATGGCTGATCTATCTGATGACGGGACTGAAATGGGTAGAATTCGACGGGATCACTGTGAAGGTGAAATTTGCCTGGCACATGAAAGAAATGGAACTGGCGGATATTCAGACTGTGCGGATGATTGTGGAACAGGCCGGAAACCGGGAAAACGCGCGTCTCCTGCTTCGACTGGAAAAGGCCGTAAAAGGGAATTTGGACATTCCCATGCGCGGTCCGGATCTGCTGCCGCTTTATCTCCGTCTGAAACTGGCGGTGGATAACCGGTAAAGATTCCCGCGCAGGATCCGGTCAGGGGTTGATTACCTTGGCACCCTCGATGGTCTGCGGCAACGGTGGCAGATGGCATTTCATTCCCTGAACCTGAAATGTGACCGAGACAGCGGGCAACTCTCCGCCGAATGGATGCAGGGTGATATCACTGGGCCAGCAGTTGAACAACGTGATGTGGAGACGGTTCCGCCGCTCGGTGCGATGACTGACGTACACCTCCAGATCATGCCGTTCCTGTGTGCCCCCTTTGATCCGGTTGAACCACCGGATAAGCGGCGCTGCATCTTCCCATCCCACTCCCACCACCACCGGTTTGATCCGGTAATCGCCTGGAATGGTGACCGGGGCAGGTGTCGGTTGATTGCCGGACTTGTACGTATTGACGGTGAAGGAGCCGAGATTCAGACCTTTCTCAAAGAAAACCGGATGACGGAACAGGTTTTCGATTACCACCCGGGTTTCGAATTCGGGCTGTTCATCCAGTTCATGAACCTCCGGCACCTGTGCGGGACTCATGACGGCGAATGATACCAGTGCAACCAGTATACAAAATCGAAAGCGTTGTTTCATGTGAACCCCCTTTGACTTTAATGTGGGCGCCGTGTGCGGCTTTGTCAATCGGCGGTCACGGGTCGTGTCGGGATGGAAAAAGCCCGCCATAGGGCGGGCATCCTGCGTCAGTCGGCATCCCGAACGCATCGAACATAATTGTTGATCCGGCGGACATCACCCTGGGGACCGTGACCGTAGGGGTAGTCATCGGCGCTTCCGGTCTTGGGATCGCTCCGCTGGGCGCCGGCACCGTGGACATCCATGAGTCTCGGGGTACCGCCGCGGGGACCGCGCATAAAGCCCAGTGCTTCTCCGAATGCCACGTAAACAGCCGCGGCTCCGGCTTTCGGTCCATCCAGATGGGTGGTGGAGGTCCAGTAGAACGGATAATTGCTGTTGCCGCCTTCGTCGTTGATGGTGGCGCAGTTGA
The DNA here is from genome assembly GCA_036736005.1 of Acidobacteriota bacterium. Taxonomy (GTDB): domain Bacteria; phylum Acidobacteriota; class Holophagae; order Thermotomaculales; family Thermotomaculaceae; genus DAINNF01. The sequence goes on along the minus strand of DAINNF010000123.1, from coordinate 5,706 downwards.
ACACCGGATCAATCGCGGCGGAATGGGTGGCATCGGGTGACCGGCTGTAGTCCACGATACTCTGCAGTTCCTTGGCGTTGGGCAGCCGCCAGTCGCTGTATCCGCCGGCTGAACAGTTTTCCGCATACGTGAGTGCCGCCTCCCAGTCCATTCCTTTCTTCGAGTCGGATTTCATCCACATCAATCCGGTGGCGGTGTCCGTAACGGTCCCGTCTCCATTGTCCGTAAACCGGTTCTGGCCGTAATCCGGGTTGCCCCTCACATAGAGCACATAGAACGTTTTGGTTCCCCGGGGTGTCTCATCACAGGGATATCCTTTGATTCGGCCGTCCGCGAAATTGACACCGAACATGGTCCTGTTGCCGTGCATGGTGGTGGATGTATAGATGGTACTGGTGGCAAACTGGGCGTCCATGAACCGGTCCCCGGCGCTTTCGTCTCCATAGGAAAATTTGAAGAACCGGGTGTCAATATAGGGCCTGGATGTTTCCGCAGACCGACCGGTCCAGCCGTCGAACCGGATCAGGGAATACAGCTCCTTGATGGTGGGCAGTCGCCAGTCATCATAACCCGCGAGGGAGAATGACGCTGCACCGGTTGCCGCCTGTTCATAGGTCATCTTAACGCCCGGGTCCTGTTGCCACATCAAACCGGTGACGAGATCCGTGATGGTACCGTCTCCATTGTCCCGGTATGCGGGTTGTCTGCCCGCATAATTGGCGTCCTGCCCATACAGGGAGTCTCCGGGCGACGGTGTAATGACCGTTCCGTTGTTGTCATAGCATGTGGTCTGCCCGGTATCCACGATGGGATATGTACGGGTGCTCTCAGCCAGTGTAATGTTGTAGCTCGTCAATACAACAAGCAGCAACATGGCAATCCTGGTTTTCATGATGGTCTCCTTTCTCAGTTTGCGGTCCGGACACACCGGACATAATTGTAAATGCGGATAGCGTCCCCCTGCGGTCCATGGCCATAGGGATAGTCGCCGGGATCCCCGGATTTGGGGTCACTTCGCTGGGCCCCTGCTCCATGGACATCCTGCCACCGTCCGTTCCAGTAGCCCAGAGCCCGTCCGAAGGCCACATATGCCCCATAGCCGCCCGGAACGACGGAGTCATTCGCGTGGGTGGTGGAACTCCAGTAATACGGATAATCAACCTGACCGGCTTCGTTGGTAATGGCGGAGCACTGGAATACCGGATCAATGGCGGCGGACCCAGTCGCATCGGGAGATCGGGTATAATCCACGATGCTCTCCAGTTCTTTGGTGTCCGGGACGCGCCAGTCGTCATATCCGGCGTAGGTCAGGTTTTCGGCAAAATTCAGTGCCTGTTCCCAGTTCAACGCACCGTCCATGCTCGATCCTGCGCCCAGATGGCCGGAATCCTCCTGCATCCACATCAGTCCGGTAGCGGTGTCCGTTATGGTGCCGTCTCCGTTATCCACGAACTGGTTTGTTCCGTACCCGGTGTTTCCCCGGACATACAGCACGAAGAAGGTCTTGGTTCTGCCGCCCGGCATGGCACTGCAGGGATATCCCTTGATGCGTCCGTCGGCAAAGTTGACGCCGAACATGGTGTCGTTGCCGTCCATCGTGGTGGACGTATATATGCTGCTGCTGGCGAACTGGGCGTCAATAATGCGTTCTCCGGAAGACGGATCACCATATTCAAAATCAAAGACATCATCAATAAACGGGGTCAGCCCGCTGGTATCTGTTCCGGTGACGCCGCTCGGGTCCTTTCCACTGAACAGGATCAGGGAGTACAGCTCCTTGATGGTGGGCAGACGCCAGTCGGTGTATCCGGCGAGGTTGAATGTTTCCGCTTTGGCCATTGCCTCGTCCAGCGTCATCTTTTCACCGGGGTCCTGCTGCCACATCAGTCCGGTCACGTTGTCGGTGACGGTGCCGTCCCCGTTATCCGTATAGCCGGGTGCATGCCCATCGTATTGAGCGTCCTGTCCATAGAATGCGTGGCCTTTAGACGGCGCAGTGATTACACTGGTGTTGTCATAACAGGTGGTCTGTCCGGTGTCCACGATAGGGTAAGACAATGCGGACGATGACGCTGAAATCGGAACGGGGACGCCGGAGAAGAATACATGCCGGTCCTGTTCATCATTACCGGTGATCAGAATGGGCGCCGGAACGGGTGTGTCCGCACGGATCAGGATCTGATCGACGTCCATCAGACTGATCCCGGGCCAGATGTCATCGGTCAGCCCGACGAATTTGCTTTCTGCCACTACCGTTTTCTCCGTCCGGTCCACAACCAACCCGTCCTGTACGGCAGATAACGTAATGGTCAAGGGACTGTCTCCGGGATTGGAGACGGCCGCGCCTGTCCAGGTAAAATGAGCCGCATGCATGTTGGGCAGCAACCAGCCGGTATCGGTCTCGCTGCTCAGGAAAAACTGGCTGATGGAGGCGCTATCGCCGTATTGAAACGAGACCAGCGGAACGATGGACATGGAAGTGGTTTCAATCTGAAATGTCCCCTCCACGGCGTCCAGTCGGATTTCATCCGGTTCCGTTTCATACTCACCATAACGGGTCAGAACGACCGTTTTCTGGTCCAGTGCCGGGATTGTCAGATCGATATCATGAACCACCGTTCCGTTCTGATTCCGGATGGTCAGCGTGGCGTCCGCATCCTGGTTCCCCGTATTGAAGATCACAATCCTGTTCACCCACGGGCTGATGCCGGTCAGGTGCGGTCCATACCAGGTTGTCGCTGCGGTCAGTAACAGGGCCTTCATCATCATCAGAGCAATCAGGATTCGTTGTGTCTGTTTCATGGGCATCTCCTTTCGTTGTCCTGGTGCGTTGGACGTTGTCCGGTATCGCAATCCTTCGCTCTATTTTCATTGCCCGGATTTCTTGTTGGTGATGTGCCATCAGGAGAATGGTTTGCTAGAATGTGTGCAGACCCATGAGACACACAGAAATTGAATTTGATGACCCGACATTTCTCAACAGGTTGCGGCAGAAGGACCCGACTGCGTTCCGTGAGCTGGTGGAGCACCATCAGTTCAAAGTGGTGAACACCTGCTACCGGTTCCTGCTGAACCGGGAGGACGCGGAAGAGGTGGCGCAGGATGTGTTCTGTGAGGTCTACCTGTCTGTCGAATTGTTCAAGGCAGATTGCAAACTCTCAACGTGGATTTACCGGATTGCGGTGAACCGGTCACTGGATGCCCTGCGCAAGCGGAAGCGTCTCAAACGGGGCGGTGCGATGCGGCGGGTGGACTGGGAGGATTCCCGGGATGAGCTGGATTTTGTGACGGACGGCCGTCAACCGGACACCATTTTCGATGAACAGGAACGGTTGCGGATCATGCGTCGTGCACTTGGTGAATTGCCGCGGAAGCAACAGATCGCGTTTGTGCTGAAACATGTGGACGGGTTCAGCCAGAAGGAAATCGCAGCCGTACTGAAGATCTCTGAGGGGGCGGTGGAATCATTAATCAGTCGGGCGAAGGGGAATCTCCGTAAGCGCCTGGGGAAAATATTTACAAAAACCGAAGGAAACCGGGACGGATGACGTCTCAATTACCAGGAGGGGAACCAGTGGACAGGAAACAGTTGAACCTGGAAGTGGACAAAACACTGGATGCTTACCGGGAACTGGATGCCGTGAACGTGTCGGACACTTTCTTTGAAGGGGTTCAGCGGAAGATCCGACAGGCCGGGACGGATGCGGTCCGGCCCGTTTCGATGATGAAACTGGCACTGGCATCGGGCGTGCTGGCGGTTCTGCTGCTGATCAACGGCCTGACTCTGTTTACTGTTCTGCATGGCCGGTCATCAGCTTCCGTTTCGAGAAAAGCAGCCATGATGACCCTGATAGATGATTATGCGATCCGGACCTCAACCATTGACTTTGATAAGGGAACGGGAGGTTATTGATGGCCACAAAACGAACCACGATATTCCTGGTGATACTGGTCGGTGTGCTGGTGGGTTTGAATCTGGCCGCGCTTGCCACGATCTGGTTACAACATAACCCCCAACCGCAGACCGGAATGATGGAGGCTACGACCGGACGTATCCACCATCTGCTGAAACAGGAACTGGGCTGGGACGACGATCAACTGGAACAGTTTGCCCGGGAACGCCGCCGGTTGCGGGAACAGACCCGTCCGATCCTGCACGAGATCCATGCGCTGAAGAAAGAGATGTTTGATGCATCACTGCAACCCGAACCGGATCAGAACCGGATTGCGGGGCTGGCGGAAGAAATCGGCAGAAAGCAGGCCCTGATGGAACAGTTTACGGCACAGCATGTGATGAATCTCCATGCCATCTGTACGGAAGATCAGCGACCCAGGCTGGCATCATTCCTCCATGAACTGCTGCAGATGGGACGACCGGAGGGGATGCAGAGTCCGGGCAGAAGACCGCCGAATGGACGCCGGAACCCGCCGCCCCCCGGTCAGCGCCCCCCGGGGCAATAAGATCCAAAGCTTTTCGAAACAGGGAGGCCTCGCTACATACCCGACGGGGCGGGGAAGACTGTTCCGGTTCGACCGGTAATGGTAGACTAGGTCCAATCAACCTTATGTGGGGGGTAGGATGAAGCGCCGCGTTTCTTTTCTTGTCATGGCGGCCCTGTATGCAGTGGAAGCCATCTACGGCATATGGAGCTTGCGGGTATGGCATATCCTCGGACAGATGGGATCATTTGACTTTGACCTTCAGGTTCCGTTTTTTCACCCGTATGTGGTCTGGTACAAAATCGGACGGTGGTATGCATCCATGTCCGGAGCGTACGACCTTGCGGCCGTGATGGGGACCCTGATCAATACCATGTGGACCATGGTTTTCGGCGGACTGATCTGCGCGTTTCTGTTCGGTTTTCTGGCGTTGCGGGGCGGAAGACCTGACCGGTAGTACGGTTGTCCAGAACTCTTCGGGAGACCAGATGTGAACCCTTTCCCACCGCGAAATTTGTCCAGATGGTCCAAGACCGCCGGTGGGTAGACCGACGGTCTTGAATGAAGAAGTTCGATGGTACTAACTGGTACGCATCGGGAAGGCCTTTGGTTTACTTTTCTTCCATCTTTTTCTGTTTTTCTTTCTCCTTCATCTGTTGCTCCCACCAATCCTTATGGTAGTACTTCAGGTGTTTGGTGATCTGTTTCTTTATGACGGATTCGGGCGTGGCAATCAACTCGACTTTAGCCGTCAATTCATCACCATCACGCATGAATGTGACCGGTACGACCTTGCCGGGTACGCGGTTTTCCGCATCCGCTTTGTAGGCCTTTTCGTCCGCCATTTTCACGCCGTTAATCGAGACAAGTTTGTCGCCAACGGCGAGTCCGGCGGATTCACCGTTGGATTCCGTGAAGAATTCCTGGATGACGAAAACACCGTCTTCTTCATTCCATTCACCATCCACGCCAATCATGCCGATTCGGGCCATTTTTTCGGCGATTTTCTGTTTGCAGATTTCAGGATCCTGCGTGCATTGTCTGGTTTCTTTCAGTTCCTTGATCTTCTTCTCTTCTTTCTGGTCTCCGGCAAAGCTGGAGAGTGTTGTGGCCAGGGTGATTGCCATGGCAATCAGAAGCAGGCGTTTCATGATGTCTCCTTTCGGGCTGACGGGGGTTGCCCTTTTCAGCGGCAGGGTTGCGTTGCCGGCCGATGTGTCGGCCGTTCACGTGAAACGGGGCTGTACGATGGAAGATCAGGGGCTT
>DAINNF010000122.1:0-8048 GCA_036736005.1 Acidobacteriota bacterium | reverse complement strand
TCAACCACTTGAATTCTCCGTTGGTGATGCTGAACGAAAATGGAAACAGCGTAAAGAAAATGCCGAATCCCATATAAATGCTCTTGCTCCGGATCAACCGACGCGTTTTGTCCAGCGCCAGCAGTTCCGTCCGTCCCGGTGAACCCTCTTTGTGCATCATCCCCTGTGCACGTGCATCCAGTGAATCGAAAAAATCCGGATTGTCTTTCAGAAAATCATCCACCAGTTTCATGGTTTCCGAACTGGCTGTGCCGGAAAAATAGGCCGGGATCAGGTCCCGGATAATATTCTCGGATATCGTCACCTGTTTCATGTGTCCTCCTCAATCTGTTTTCCAAGTCGTTTCTTTGCCCGATAAAGTGCCACCTTGACGGCATCCAGGCTGACTCCCAGACAAGCCGCGATTTCCCGGTAGGACAAGTCCTCCGTGTAACGCAGAAACAGGATATGCCGGTCTGCAGACCGCAGTTCCGTGAGGGCCTGACGAACCCGATCCGTTCTCTCCCGTTTCAGTACGCTTTCTTCCGGATTGCAGGCGCTGTCTGACACCACGTCGGAAAATTCCGTGAATCGTTTCCCCTGCTTGAGCCGGTCCAGCCAGAGATTCCGCGCAATCTTAAGCAGGTACCCTTTGAGGGTCTGCGCGTTCAACTTGCCGGATCCCGCCCATGCCCTGACAAACGTTTCACTGGTGATGTCTTCCGCGTCGTGATAGTTGCGACTGAGCCAGTAGGCGAATCGAAAGACGTCCGGACTGTATTTCCGGTACATGTCCTGAAATGAAATCACGTCCACCTCCATCGCCTACCATACTGAGAACCTGTCTGAATGTTACACCAGCGCAGCCGCATCCAACAGAATCCGATTCATCCACGGCTTTCCATCGTGCCGAAAATCTGGGAAAATAACCGTACTGAATCAACTTTTCAACTGAGCGGACAGAAGCCTGATTGATCCTGTATCCATCATCAGTGGCTTGGATGAAAACATCCGCCGCAAGCAAAGAAAACGGAAAGGAACCAACATGACCAGACGGTTTTTGCATTTTGTGATTCCCGTATTGCTGATCGCTGTGTTCAGTCTACCGGCGTTCGCGCCGGGAGGCAGCGGGTGGATGCCGTCCTATACCCGTTCACTGGGTATCGCGGTGGCAAACGAACCGGCACCCGATGAACCCTTTGAAACTCTTGAAGGACGGGTCACCAACCCGGCCGCTTTACAGAAACTGGGATTCAAGGGTGCGGAGAAGGGCATGAAAATCGCCATCCGGAACATGGGCAATGTCAGCTGGACCACAAGAGTCAAGGGCAAGGATGTCCATCCCTGTATCATCCAGGTTCACGTGCAGGACTTCATGCAGGTGCTGGAGCCGGAAAAGGGCACGCTGAAACTGACGGTTCGGAAATAGACCCCGTAAAACGTCCTCTCAAGGGAGAGACTGCAGGTTCACCGTGTCCATCTGGTGATCGAAGATCAGCACCGGAGGGAGTTTTTTCCGGTAATGTTTTTCCATCCACCGGGCATCATCCCGCTCATTCTTCCGGTAATGCATCAGGATAATCCGGTCCGGTTGGATTTCATCATTCACCAGTCCGATCCGGGCATGGAGCGGCTTCCAGAACGTGGACCCCAGAAAGGCTACATCGATCCTATGCTCCGTCAGCCGGTAAGCCCGGTATTCCGCCGGATCTTCCAGTGCTGAATCACCGGTATGAAGCAGCGTCCAGTCACCCATCCGTATCAGAAAGCCAATGTGCTCCACAGAGGAAAGCCCGCTGATCGGTGTGCCGACGGCTTCCGGTTCATAGCGGGAAGCATGCTGAAGGCGCAGCGCCGTCACGTTTATCCCCGATGCAGAGACATTCTCCACCTGACCCAGATTGGGGGTAGCCGCACGAATCCGTTCTTTCACGGCATCATACCCGTCCAGTCCCGTCAGACGATTTACAACGGAATCCGGACCCACGAACAGACAGGAACGGTTGCGCTGCAGATATTTCATCGTCAGCTCCGGATCAAAATGATCCCGATGGTCATGGGTGACCAGTACCACGTCCACATCATCAAAAGGCGGCTTCGCGTCCAACATCTGTTGCAGCAAATCGGCCGAGGGCACCTCGCAGAAATTCAGGTCTTCCTTCCCGAACAGCGCATCAATCAATACCTTCTGATCCCCCGATTTCAACAGGAACCCTTCATTGGCGATATAGGTGACGGTCAGCGGTTCGCCGAACGACTGCTCCGGGAACATCATCATGATCACAAACACGACCAGGACAGTTGCCATTCGCTTCATGATCCTCATCTCCCTTTATTTAATTGTTCCGATCATTTGATTGTATACCGGAACAGCCGCCCGCTCAACGTTGGCAGTTGTTCTGTCGAACCGGATTGAACACCACCAATCAGAAAAAACCATGGCAACGAGCGTGACAGACCCGGTTGTCATCACCATCAGGACAACCGGCGATTTCGTGTCACATCTTCTGTTCAGTTCTGCTATTCATCCCGTATGGAATCAACCGGATTGGCGGATGCGGCCATCCACGCCTGGCCCGAAACGGTGATCATGGCCAGCGCCAGGGCCAGTATCCCGGATATGAGAAACACGGACAGGCCGATATCAACCCGATAAGTGAATCGCTCCAGCATACGGTTGGCGAGGTAGTAGCCAACCGGCCAGGCGACCAGATTTGCCAGCAACACCCAGAGAAGAAAGCGGCGGGTGAACAACGCCACCAGGCTCCGGTTGGTCGCCCCCAATGTCTTTCGAATACCGATCTCCCTCGCCTTGCGCCTTGTGGTGAATGCGATCAGTCCAAACAGGCCGAGGCATGCAACGGTCAATGCAAAGATGGTAAACGCTTCCAGTACCTGTCTCACCCGGTATTCCTTCCGGTAAAGCTGCTCATAGGCCTCGTCCATGAATCCATATTCGAAGGGTGAAACCTGATTGAATCTGGACCAGACCTTGCGGGCATGGTCAATCACGTCCGTTGTGTGTCCAGCCCGGTAACGGACCAGGATTGCACCGTTGGCGTGAACCTTGGACCAGTCTTCCTGAAGCATGAACACGTGGGGGTTGACGGCCTCGTGAAGGGATCGGACATGGGCATCTTTCAAAACACCCGCAACATACACCCGGGTGCTTCCCAATGTGAACCATCGCCCCACCGGTTCATCAAATCCCATTTGACGAACCAGTTCCTCGTTTACCAGCACAGCGTTATCATCCTGTCCCGTCTCAAATCCCCGTCCAGCAACAAGGTGCATGCCCGTGGTACGCATCATGTCGGTATCACTCCAGTTGAAGGCGATATCCACCGTATCCTTCATCGCGTCGGTTCGACCTTCCCAGTCCTTGCTGGTGGTTCGCCACATGGTATCGGTAAACAGATACCGTAACGGTGAAACAGACACCACATGGGGGGATTGCATCAGTTCTTCCTTCACCGAATCCATCTTGGGTCCGATATTCTCCGTGATGGGAATGGTCAGGACATTTTCTTTGTTGAATCCGAGATCACGGTTCTGAATGAACAGAATCTGGCGATATCCCGTCAACGTGACAATGGTCAGCAGAATCGCCAATGCAAATTGGAGAATGACCAGAACACCGCGGAATCCCGGACCCTTTCGCCTGCCGGACAGGTCTTTCCGGAATATCTGGATCGGTCGGAAAGCGGACAGCACCATGGCCGGATAGATCCCGGCCAGCAGACCCGTGATCAGGATCAGAATCAGTATGCTACATATGAGGAACGGATCGTGATAATCCAGACGCAATTCCCGGGCGGAGATACGATTGAACAGGGGTAACGCCAGCTCTGCCAGGAGTACCGCACCAATGCCTGCGAGCGTTGCCTGGAACAGGGACTCGCTGAAAAACTGCTTCATCAGTTCAAATCGGCCGGCACCAACCGTCTTGCGGAAACCCACTTCCTTCATGCGAATGTCCGCCCGGGCGGTTGCCAGGTTCACAAAGTTGACGCACGCGATCAACAGGACAAACATCGCAATAATACTGAATATCCATATGTTCCGCCTGTCACCCAGCTGAAAACAGGTCCGTTCATAATCTCTCGCGTCCAGGTAAACGTCATACAGAGGTTGCAACCGGAACCGTGCTCCCTGTTTCACCTGCGCCGAACCATTCTCCATTGCAATTTCAGTCAGTGTCCCGCCCGCATGTTTCAGGTCCGCGCCGGGTTTCATCATCACGTATGTCACAAAATTGAATGCGCTCCATGCTTCCGCGTCAACCGATGCCGGATACGCTTTCATGTGCTCCATTGACGTCAGGTAATCAAAGCGTAAATGCGAATGTTCGGGAACATCCCGGATAACCCCGCAAACGGTCATGGGAGTTCCGTTCATCTCCAGTGTCCGGTTGAGCGGGTCCATCATTCCGAAATACTTCCTGGCGAATGACTCGGTAATCACAACCTGGAACGGAGCCGTAAAGACGGAATCAATGTCGCCCTGTACGAACGGAAATGTAAACATACGGAAAAAGTCTCTGTCCACCGAAATGCCACCGCTTTCATAGAACGAGCGGTTTTCGTACCGGACAACCACACGGGGATGCTCCACCACACGGCTTATGCACTGAACATCGGGCATGCGGTCCTTAACCAGGGGCGCAAGAGCGCCCGGCGTTATTTCAATGCCTTTCCATTCCCATTTCTCCCAATCGGAAACCACCCGGTAGATCCGGTCTCCGTTCACATGAAAATGATCGTAGGACAGCTCATCCCGTACCCACAGGACCATCAGCAGGCAACCGGCCATGCCGATGGCAAGACCCAGAATATTGATCACCGCATAGAGTTTCTGTCGCTTGAGATTTCGAAATGCAACTTTCAGATAGTTTGCGAACATATCGGCACTCCAGTTGAGGTAGGCTGTAACCAGCGGCAGAATGGAACGCCATACCTGCCCCCGATACCAGAGTCCTGCACGGAATGGTCCCTGTCGTTCAGCTTTCGAACTGTACTCTTCGGCCATATCCCCGAGAAAAGCGTCCATATCGACGGTCAGTGAAAACAGTCGCAACAGCGCTTCCGAAAACCGGGGTGGACGTCCAGGATTGCGCGTCACCACCTGCTCCTCATTCAAATGATTCTCTACTCATCTCCCCCCAGAGCGCATGGTGTAATTCCCAGGCCTGCTTCAGCGCGTCCAATCCTTTCGGCGTCAGGGAATAGAACATCTTGCGGCGTCCGCCGCGCTCCGGTGTGGGCTCCCCCTCTTCTTTGAGCACGTACTCTTTTCGCACCAGTTGGTCCAGCGCGCTGTAAAGCGAACCATAGGTGTACGATTTGCCGGCCAGGCTGGAAACAGCTTCACGGATGGCCACTCCGTATGCCTCGTCTCCCAACCGCTTGATTGCCAGCATCAGCATGGTTTCGGATAATGTAAGGAAATTTCCCATTTCTGCCTCCTGCTTGATTACTACGGATATTCAGGAGAAATGGTTTACAGATTCTCTTTGAACGTTCAGAAATGGATCCCGGGCCGTTCTGCAAAGCGATCCCATTCGACCTCAAGAACGACAGACACACGGGGGAGAAATAAGGGCTATCTCGGTTGTCCTGTCCCCGTCGTAAACAGCTGTTCCGGACCTCCCGGCGGCGTGATGTATAGCTGCAACGCCACCATTGTGCGCGGCCCCTGGAAATAATCCAGTTGCAGATTGTGGGTTCCCGGGTTCAGGTAGATCTTTCCGGTACCGTTTCTGGCCGGATGTACCCCGTCGTTGTTGATGATCAGTTGGCCATCGATCCACAACTTCGAGCCGTCATCAGAGAAACAGCGGAAGGTGTATTCCCCAGCCTGGTAGACCTGGAACTGCCCGGTGTACCGCAAACCGAACCATTCGAACCGGTCGGTCACGCCGGGGAACCCCTTGGTAAAGCTCTGGTTGGGCACGTTAATGCTGGTGGCATAGATGGAACCCACCGGGGTCATCCGGCTGAAGTCCGGAAGCATCCGTGTACCGTTATTCAGGAAGTAGACATCTCCCCGCAATGCGCCGGGAACATAGGTCTGGCCCCCGAATACACTGGAACCACCGCCACCGCTATCCGGCTGGAAGACCCCGTCAAAAATCTCCTCGGTACCACCCGGGGGCGTCATGAAGAACTGGAGTGCCACCATGACACGCGGACCCTGGAAATAGTCCAGTTGGATATCGTGCACGCCCGGATTCAGATGAATTCTGCCTGCTTTGCTGGTCGCAGGATGTACGCCGTCATTGTTGATGATCAGTTGACCATCAATCCACAATTTTGATCCGTCGTCCGACACCACACGGAACTGATACTCGCCCGGTACGTTGATCCGTGTGCTGCCGGTATAGCGGATCCCGAACCACTCAAACCGGTCGGTCACGCCCGGAAATCCCTTGGTGAAGCTCTGGGGCGGTACGTTGATAAACGGCGTATAGATCGATCCCACCGGTGTCATCTGATTAAAATTCGGCAATGATCGGGTACCGGCGTTCAGGTAATAGATATTGCCTCTGAATCCCGTTGTACTGAACGTCCCGGTGCCGAAACCACCGCTGTCCGATCCCTGGACGCCACCGGTTCCCCCGGAATACCGGACATTGCGCCAGCAGGCCGTCCCCCGGTTGTACGTGCCTCCCATGTAGGAGGCATCCGCTTCAACTTCACCCATAAATATCGTATTCGGATGGCTACCGATGACGCTGTTCTGCTTCAGGAAACGGTGCCCGGGGACCACGTCTGTAGCGGTACTGACTTTGCGACCGTCCACGAACACATCGTAGGTCCGGGCCGGTGGATTGGCTTCAATGCGGAAGGTATACCACCGGTTCACTTCCAGGCCCAGTTGAACCTGTTTCAACTGATAGGGCGCACCGGGCTGATAATGAGAAATTTTCGCACCCCAGTCGATGTCCACGCATACAAAATCGTCGTAGTAGATCAGGATGAAGTGGTTGCTGGAACCTGTAATCTTGAAATCCAGCGTCACCGTATAGGGTTGATTGAGGTTGTATGGAACGGGCTTTTGCGCCCATGCACCACCCGGCTGCATGGACTGCATGCAAAGCTCACCTGAGGCACCGTACCCGATGGTATTGCCCCCGTTGCTTTTGAGGGTAAACCCGGAGAGTGTTCCACTCCCACTCACCGTACCCGAACCGGTGGAAGATCCCCCGTAAGCAGGTGTCGGTCCCGACACGACCGGCTGAGACGGCGCCGTGACCGTTCCGGCCGGCCCCGCCATGGCTTCCAGGTGCTTTTCCTTTCCGTGCGGCTCCTTCACATACAGTGCCAGACACACCTCTCCACGTGCCTGGATATACTGAACTTCAATATCGTGGGCACCTCGCGTGAGGCGGATTTCCCCCGACTTATCCTCTGTTCCGTGCAATCCATCATTGTCAATCACCAGCCGGTTGTCGATATACAGTTTGGAACCGTCATCCGATTTCAACCGGAACCGGTACTTTCCATCCTTCGGCGCATCATATCGCCCCACATACCGGATGGCAAACCAGTCGGTCCGTGTCGCATTGGGCAACCGGCCGTCAAACCGCTGGGTCTTGACATCGATAACCCGCGTATAAAGCTGGCCGACCGGTCGAAGATGGGTGAAATTGGGAATCCTGTCAATTTTCTCCGGAACAACATAAACATCCCCTTTGAACCCGCCCCGGCTTGTATCCGTGGAACCGAAAATCGTCTCCATGGCGCGAAGCTGCAGGCCTGCCGCGACCAGAAATAAACACAAGACACAGAAAACTCTGAAGATTCCCAAAGAAACCCGAGAACGGCCCCTCATATTGCCCCCCTGACTGAATTGTGAATAACAGTATCGTTCTTTTTATTTTTCAGGATTTGTCATGCCGTGTCAACTCGACAGGGAGAGAATCGTACGTCATCATCCGCGGTATTGCTTCCGGATAAGCCGGCAATACGATGGTCCGGTATCCGGATTGCAGATCGGACTGACCCGGTTCGTGACAGATAGCGCCTGATCATTGGCCGTACTTTTTTCACGGAAAGCACACTCACATT
>DAINNF010000121.1:0-8282 GCA_036736005.1 Acidobacteriota bacterium | reverse complement strand
TAACACCGTAACCAATATCCAGTCGGGCCTGTTTTTCGGCTACGTCGGACTGGTTGACGGTATCCTCGGCCGCATGCGGTCGGAACTGGGAGACAACACGTCGATCATCGCCACAGGCGGACTGGCATCCGCGATTGCACCGGAAACAACCTGGATCGACCATGTGGATGAAAACCTGACCCTCACCGGTCTGCGCATCCTGTATGAAAAAAACCATGACCGAAGATGAATTCCGGGCGTACTTCAATCGGGTCGAAAGCTACTTTGCCCTGAAACGAAAACAGGCCATCATGCTGTCACCGGAAGAATTTGAGTTGGTTGAAGACCTGTACAAAAGGGGAGTCAGGTTGGAACTTGTATTGCGCGGGATCGACCGGTTCTTCGAGAAGAAGAAAAAATCAACCAGAAAGGCCGGCCGGCGCCCTGTTTTTCTGACCCATGTTCTCGACGATATCGAATCCGTTGTAGCCGACTACGACCGCAAGGGAGTGGGCTCACACCTCGCTGCAGGTCCCACGGAGACCGAATTTATGGTGGAACGGTTGAACAACCTGTTGCATGCGCTCCAGCACACCGATCCAACCGTTCAGCCCATCGCCGATCAGGTGTCGGAGCGCATAACAGTGCTTCGGAATTCCGCCGACAGCCTGACCATGGATGAAATGGAAGCCGAACTGGAAAGCGTGTTCCAGTTTTCCAGAAAACAGATTTCTGATAAACTCAACCCCGAGACAGTGAAAGCGGTGCAGGATGAAGTGGAAGAACTTTCCCGCCGTGCCGGATCGAATATTGCAGCCGATATTCTGGCACGTTTTCAGGAGGAAAGACTCCTTGATGCCCTGCAGTTCCCCGTGATTACACTGTTTGGTTAATCTGTGATCCGTGAAGGAGGTTCCGGTTGAAACGGATGTTATGCTGCTTGCTTATACTGATCACGCTGCCCTCTGTCAGTCAGGAAGTCCCGCGCCCCACCGGGTTGGAGGAACCTGCGGAGGAGACGACCGGACGCATGCTGGATTTCTCCCTGATTGTCAACAGCCGGGTATATCGTTTCGATACCGTTCTGGAAGATGATCTTCCCTATTTCTCTCTGGAATCGATTTTCCGGGCCCTGGGACCGATTGGGGCCACCATCGTTCAATTGGACCGCCATCGCGCCGTCATCCAGATCTCGGAAGAGGAAATTTACGATCTGGACTTTACCAGCGGCGTCATCAAACAACAGGAAGGGGACCGGGTTCTTTCAACAGACCTGATGATGGTGGACGACCGTCCCTATGTCCCGTTCAATTTCATGAATAAGGTATTGCCGGAACTGATCGGAAAAGAAGTGTCTTTTGATGCCGGAACAAACACCTTTTTTCTCGGTCAACACAGCGAAGCCCGCCTGAATTATGATATCAAGGTCACGGAACCCTATGCGGTCTTTTCGCTCCTGTTCCCCGCAAGGGTACGGTATCGGATTGATCAGTTTGAAAAGCAGCTTACCCTCACCATTAATTCGAGATTCCAGGCACCGGAATCCGATCTTACACTGGAAAGCAATCCCTTCTTTGACGTCACCGGTTTTCGCACCGAATCGGGAAAGACCATCATCACCATGAATCTGACCGATCGCGTGCATACGGTATCCGATTCATTCGAAAAGAATTTCAACCGGCTCAGGATTTATTTCTATTCGCCCGAATACTATACACCTGAATCCGATGTGGTGAACCGGGCTTTGCCCATTTATCGACCCAGCGTAAAAACCATCCACAAGATTATCATTGACCCCGGCCATGGCGGGGAAGATGAGGGCGCCATCGGTGCCAAAGGTGTGATCGAAAAAGACATCGTACTGGCTATCTCTTACAAACTCCAGGAAGAATTGATGAAACGCGGGTATGAGGTAGTCATGACCCGATCTTCCGATGTGTATGTCCCTCTGGCCGACCGGACCGGCATCGCCAACACCAACAACGGAGATATTTTTGTCTCCATTCATGTCAACGCATCCGTGCGGAAAGCCTCAGGAGCCGAAACCTATTATTTGAGTCTGAAAGGTGCGGAGACCGTATCGGACACCGTTGCCTTCGAAAACCGGGAACTGCATGAAACAAACGCTGATGTGGAAGCAGACCCGGAAGAAGGGAACGATCTTCTGTTCATTCTATGGGATATGGCACAGGCGGAATATCTCCGTGACAGCGCGCGGCTGGCGGAAGAAATGCAACAGGCCATGAACGATATGACGGGGATCCGGGACAGAGGCGTCAAGCAGGCCAATCTGGTCGTGTTGAGAGGATTGAACATGCCGGGTGTGCTGGTCGAAGTGGCCTTTATCTCCAATCCATCAGAAGAGGCCCGTCTGACGCAGCCCTCCTTTCATGAACGGGTTGCGCAAGCCCTGGCTGACAGCATAGACCGCTACCGCACGGAGGTCGAAAAACGGATGCGTCCCGTGCAGGAAGAAACCGGACCGGAAGGACTGCTTCCATGAGTCGCTCAATCCGAACGGTTCTGGCAGTTTCCTGGATACTGGCCCTGCTGATCGGGTGTCGAACGGACCAGAAAGAACCGGCAAAACCCGCCGTTGACAGCGTGGAACCGGTACAGCTGCCGGCGGAAGAACCGGAAGTCGTCCGCCAGTCCCGGACCGTATCTTTCTATTTTGCCCATCCGGATCGGTATGGGTTGACGGTGGAGAAACGGAAAGTATTTGAACTGCCTGACCGAACCGCTATGCTGAAACAGGTCGTGTCCACACTGGAACGGGGTCCGCTGGGAAGAACACTGCCGACCGTCCCGGCGACACTTTCCGTCAGCAATGTTTTCATCACCGGCAAGACCATCGTGGTGGATTTCAGGAAAGAACCCAACTCGGCCCGAATCGGGGGAATTGAGGGAGAAGCCCTGTTCATCCATTCGGTCACAAACACGGTACTGTCCGTTTATCCCGGCGAATACAGCCGTGTGCGTTTTCTCGTTGACGGCCGGGAACCCGAGACGCTCATGGGCCACTTTGATGCTCAGCACCCGTTTTCGTTCGACAGCAGCATTGTGTTGAGATAAGGTTCGGCCTGAGTTTGCGTGTTCATCCGTCCTATTGATCGGCGTTCCTGATCCGTTTCAATACCGTCAATCCGTTGCACCATGGAACGTGGTCAATGACAAAACCACCTGCTTCATCCTGAAATGGACGGGTTTCGTCATAATTCCGGCCCACCAGTTCTTCCACCGCACGGATGACACCCCGCCTGTTATTCCACCCGAACCCGAATGAGCGGTCCTTCCGACGGAAAATCCGCGCCATGTTGGTATCGTGAAGCACAAGGATGCCCTCCGGCGCCATCAGAGGAAGCCACGCAGCCAGTTCCCGAACTGTATCCTGATAGACATGCGTGGTATCGAGAAAGAGCAGATCTACACGGCGGGGACACCCCGTCTTCTTCGCAAATTCCGGAAACTGATCCGCAAAAACAATGTCATCCGCCTGTACGAACCGCCATTTTTCATAAGTGGAAGCGAAGGTCGTTTCCTCCAGATCAACGCTGATCAGCCATGCGCCGGTTTCCCGGACAGCCGTCTCCAACGCGAAAGAAGATTCGCCTGTGCGAACACCCAACTCCACGATCAGTTGCGCCCCGCTCTCCCGGGCAATCTGATAAAGGCGTTCGAGATGGTCATTGATGTCGGTCCGTTTTCGGCTCCTCCTGCGGACCCGGGCGAGAGGAACATCATCCGTGGACGCCTCCTGAACACGGAAGAACAGTCCGTTCAGACACCAGAGCAGTCCTCTTATGGTTAACTTGATCAGGTCCATAGACTACCCCTGCAGGACCTCTTCCACCAGTTCATTGTGTATTCTGCCATTGCTCGCCACCAGCTCTTTCCCGAAAATGGAAAACGGTCCGTTGGAATAATCGGACAGCTTACCACCCGCCTCTCGGATAATCAGCTCTCCGGCTGCCATGTCCCAGGGCTTCAAACCAATTTCGAAATACCCGTCGAGTCTTCCACAGGCCAGATAACACATATCGACCGCCGCGGCGCCCCCGCGACGCAACCCCTGCCCTTTCAGGACCGCACGCCGCATGGGTGGCAGCAGATTGTCCACCACCTCGGCACGAAAATAGGGAAGACCGGTCACCAGCAGAGCACGCTTCAGCCGATCCACAGAAGAGACATGAATCGGTCTGCCATTCAGCCAGGCACCCGCCCCCCTCTTCGCAAAAAAAGTTTCTCCGGTAAACGGAACTTCCACAAGGCCGGCAATGGCATCATCGCCGGACCGCAGTCCGCAGGAAAACGCGAAAAACGGGTATCCGTGCGCATAATTGGTGGTGCCGTCGAGAGGATCAATCACCCAGCTGTAACCGCTGTCTCCCCGATAGTCAGAGCCTTCCTCCGCTACAATCGTATCCCGGGGGAAAAGGGTACGTATCCGGCTGACCGTGGCATTCTCAACAGCCTTGTCGACCCGTGTAACCACATCCACATCGCTCTTCAGCTCGTAGTCATCGATTCGACCGTAATCATTCATCAGCAGTCGCTTTGCAACATGGCCCAATTCCTTCAGTAACCCGATCCGTTCCCGTTCTTCAACCGTTTTCAGATAATCCAACGATGTCATTCTTACCACCTCTACGCTTTCTAAAACCACCGGGTCAGTTGGCTGAATGCACGGATTTTCCGGGAGCGGCCGTTGGTCTGAAGCGGAACTTCTTCGAAATCCCAACCCTTCTCCTTCTCCACCAGCACCGTGCCCAATCCGGCTGCAGCAGCTGGATTGATGTCTGATCGGGGACTGTTTCCGATCATCCACGC
This sequence comes from Acidobacteriota bacterium, assembly GCA_036736005.1. Lineage (GTDB taxonomy): Bacteria > Acidobacteriota > Holophagae > Thermotomaculales > Thermotomaculaceae > DAINNF01. The sequence goes on along the minus strand of DAINNF010000121.1, from coordinate 3,473 downwards.
ACGTTCAGCCGTAACATCATGCGAGCTAAGCAGATCACGGTATACGGCCTCCGTCTTGTCCGGAACCACCACAACATCCTCGAAAAATACCGAAAGGCCGGAACGTTCCACCTTTCCCAGCTGTTCATCCTCAAATCCCTTGGTGACCAATACCAGTGGATGGCGCCGGGAGAGGGTATCCAGTGTTTCCGGTACACCTTCATACGGCTGGACCGGATGGTAGAAAATGTCCTGTTGAATGAGGTTCAGAACATCCATGTCCGCATCTGAAAGTACCCTGTCCCTTCGTTCAAAACACAGGTGCATGGTTCGTTCCATGGCCCGCTTGAATCCCATTGAACCGAAACCGTAATCGCCCGTCCGGGCCGCATCGATTCGTGACAGCAGAATGTCCACACTTGCCCTGTCAAATCCGCCTTCCTCCATATAATCGAGGAAACGAGACCGCCCGATTTCAAAGTATGCAAAATTCTCCCAGAGGGTGTCGTCCGCATCAATAAACAGAAACTCGCTCATGCCAGCTACTATAGCACAGGGAACTTCCCTCAGACACCCCTGATGAAACAGTTGCGACAGTGCTTGTGTCCTCTCCTATGCTATAATTGCGTCATGAAGAAACTGTTGCTCATTCCCATGCTGCTCCTGCTGATCGGATGCCACAAGGAATCGTACTATGCCAATCCCGGAGCCGTTGTGGTCAGCACCGCTCATGCCATGACCGGCACACCATACCGATACGGCGGCCGGTCTCCTGACGGTTTCGACTGTTCAGGACTGGTATGGTATTGCTACCGGAAAGCGGGAATCGTGGTGCCAACCACAACCGATGATCTGAGAGACGCCGGGAAAAAGGTGACCGGTCGGTGGAAACTGAATAAGCTGGAGCCGGGTGATATTCTCTTTTTCCGGGTTGAGCGTTGGCTGGGAAAACCCAATCATGTCGGGATTTATGTTGGAAACGGACGAATGATTCACGCATCCTCATCACGGGGGGTTGTATTGGACAGTCTGGATAATGAATACTGGGAAGACAGTTTCACCTACGCAAGGAGGATCATCCGATGAAGTTGATGGACCAGATCCGGGAGGACATGAAAACCGCCATGCGGGAACGGGACAGCGAAAGAACCGGGACATTGCGCATGTTGCTGGCGGATATCAGACGGAAGGAAATCGACAGCAGAAGCGAACTGACCGATCCGCAGATCATTTCGGTCATCCGCTCCGGAGTCAAAAGCCGTACAGATTCAGTGGAAGCCTACCAGTCCGGAAACCGCCCGGAACTGGCTGAAAAGGAAGCCAGGGAGATTGCGATTCTGGAAACCTACCTGCCCGCCGCCATGCCCGATTCAGAACTGGAAGCACTTGTTCGAAAAGCGATCTCAGAAGCTGGCGCCGAGAGTATGCGGGACATGGGGAAAGTCATGCCACTGGTGATGAAGGAAGCCGGTGATCGGACCGATGGCAAGACGGTCAGTGAAGTGGTTCGCCGCCTGTTGAGCTGAACAGTATGCCCTTTACCTTTGTTTCCACACCGATCGGTAACCTGGGTGATTTGTCCTTCAGGGCACTGGATGCTCTGAAGTCGGCGGATGCCATTTATTGCGAAGACACCCGTCATTCAGCAAAACTACTCTCACACTACGCAGTGAACAAACCCCTGCTCCGATATGACGATCATTCCACCGAACAGGACCGCAACCGTATTCTCTCGCGCCTTGCCGGGGGTGAAACCCTCGTGTACATTTCGGATGCCGGGACACCCATGATTTCGGACCCGGGCTTTCAACTGGCCCGTGCTCTGCGTGAAGCAGACATACAGTATGACGTGATTCCCGGCGCCAATGCCATCCTTCCGGCACTCCAACTCTCCGGACTGCCCTGCGACCGCTTTGCGTTTGGCGGTTTTCTGCCCCGTACTCCATCCGAGATCAGGCGGGCTCTGGAACCCTGGATGCTCCTCGATTGTCCTACGGTCTTTTACCAGTCGCCAAAACGGATCCACAAGACGCTTCAGGTCATTGCCCGGGACTGGCCGGAATGCCGGGTATCGGTCGTCAAGGAAATCACGAAGATTCATCAGAAATCCGTAACCGGTCCGGCGGTTGCTTTACTGGATTCTTTCGGGGATCAGGAAAAAGGCGAATTTGTGATGATCATCGCACCTTCCCCTTCTCAACAGGACAGATTCAAGCTGGAAGGCCTGCGCCATCTGTACGAAGAACTGATCCACGGAGGCATGAAACGGAAAGCCGCCACCCGCTTTCTGGCCGCCCGTCACAACTGCTCCAGCAAAGAACTTTATGAAAAGTCCCTGGAATGGGACCCGCCGGCGTAACATTTTCTTACACCCATTCAGTTCCTAATTTATTTTATTTTCAATAACTTAGATTAACGTGTAAATATAATCTGACACCTGAATCTATATCTCTCCAAACCCATATCACCCGTATTTCATTCATTTCATTGGATCTTATCTAAACCTGGCATCGGCCTGGCAATTCTTGTGGACGATTAACGTTATTGGAGGTTTTCAAATGAAAAGATTCTGGGGAATTCTGGTTGTGATCATGACCGTTATGGTACTGTCCGCTCCGTTCACACCCGTAAGGGCTGGAGAAACCAAGGTACAATCCAGTGCGAAGCAGACGGCGCGCATCAACATCAACACAGCTGATGCAAAGGAACTGGCTACACTCAAAGGAATTGGGGAAAAGAAGGCACAGGCCATTGTCGACTTCAGATCCGAGAATGGTCCTTTCAAGAAGGTGGAAGACATCATGCTCGTTAAAGGTATTGGTCAGAAACTCTTCACCACAATCCAGAACCAGATCGCCGTGAAATGACGCCCCGGGACGGGCGGTAACAGAAGGAAGGGGCAACGAATGGATGGCGTTGTCCCTTCTTTTTTTAAACGAGCTCACCTGCCGGACTGTAACTGGTGCGAAGTATAACGGCAGATACGCACATACGGACAGAAGCCACAATCTTTGTCATCGATGGCTGCCATTTCCAGTTCCGGCTTCAGCAATCCTGTCAGATAGCCTACAATCGCCAGAAAACCGTCTTCTCCCATTTTCCAGCCGTCAAATGTCTCGAGTTTTCCGGAACCAAGCAGGAACAGCGCAGCGGAAATCTGACCAAAATCCACATTCCTGTGACGGGACACCAGGTATGCATAAAAGGGCAACTGAATGGAATGGAGCGAACCGCGAAGCCGGTTGAGGCCCTCCGATATCGGCATTTCCTTCACCAGCTCAACCAGCTCTTTCCAGTCCGGCGCCCGCATACGGGAATTGGGTGTACGGGCCCAACTGCCCGTCTTGTAGTCCAGTACCAGATGCCGGACTTTTCCGTCATTCCGATCGGTACGCAGATCTATCCGGTCAATCCGTCCGGTCAGCAACTGGTTCTCCATTCGCACGCTCAGTTCTTCCTCCAGTGACAGGATCTGGACCTTTTCGGTCTTCAAT
>DAINNF010000120.1:0-8414 GCA_036736005.1 Acidobacteriota bacterium | reverse complement strand
CTTCACGGCGCCGTTCAGGACCGGAAATTGGCCGTACCCTCCGTCACTGCAGACTGCCAGGCTCGCTGGGTTGCGGGTGGTATCCAGGCAGATGTCGGTAAACGATGTGGGCGCATTCCCCTTGAATGACGGCACCGGATATTCCGCCACCAGTGTGACCTGTCCGAATCCGCTGACCGATGCCAACAGCAGTGCGCCAATGATTGCCTTTTTCATAACTCCCCCCTTTGGATTCACGATGATATCTGTGCTACCGGTCGGACGTGGTTTTCATTCAATTCGTTTGATGTTTCCGGATCGAAGCGATTCTCCTGTTCCAACGGAAACGCCTCCAGTTTCTGTTTCAGGATGTCATAGAGTTCCGATTCCCAGTTGATGTGCGGGATGTCGGGGGCGGGCAGGCCCTTGCGGAAATCCACCGGTGTGATGATGACGGTGGCGTTTTCCTTCCCGCACATCCCCACCGCGGTGAAGACCTCTTCGATTGGACCGTCCCCGATGGGAATGCATCCGATGGTGACGGCGTTGCCGTGGATGAAGATTTCGCCCCCCAGTCGCGTGCGTCCGTCTTCGCGACCCTTCTGGCGGTCAAACCGGTTGGGATAGTTCACCATCAGCGACAGGTGATAGCTGCTGTTGGGGTTCAGAAACGGAATGCGGTAGACACCTTCCGGGATCTGCAGGTCTCCTTCCCGCAACTTGGGGCCAAGCTTGCCGCAGTAGGCGGTCATGGGATAGTCCCGGATATGCTGCCACGGGTCGGCGTTCCGGTCCCGGCCCCACATTTCCATGTTCCGGTCCGCCTTCACCACCACGAATGCCAGCTTTTCGGGCCAGTCATCAAACCCGCACCGTTCCATGTCCGGCTTCAGCCGTTCCCAGATGGATTCATGCAGCACCGACAGCACCCCGTTGACGGTCCGGTTTCGCTGAAAGGGCTGTCTTCGAACGGTCAGTTTTGCCTCCCGCTCCTGAAAAGCCGGATAGACCTCGGCCTTTGCCCACCGGTATCCCCCCAACAGGAGTCCGAACAGCCCCAGGATCATTCCCGTCAACACCAGTTCTTTCCGTGACATGCCCCTATCTTACCAAGTTGTTCCGTGTTTCTGGAAGAAACTCGGAACAGTGAATAGCGAATAGTGAATAGTGAGTGGATGGGAAGAGAATTCAGGGAGCAGAGGAGATTTCGTACCCGGAATAGAATCCAGCTGCCGCCGGCAACACTGGTGAGAAGTTCTCTGTCCCTGCAAGGCGGATGAGGTCGAGCAAACAAGCGAATTGGGACGTGGGGAAAAGGGTTTGCAGTATGGAATTGTGCGGCAAGACTGCGGTGGGGTTTTCGGGGTGAGCAAGGCGAGTGGAGCGGAGGCGACGGAGCGTACACGAAACGTACGTGAGTAAGCCGACGGTTTGCTTAACGCAGCATCACGTCGAAAAGGACTCGCAGTGCGATGCTGTGCCCAAGTTGTGTTAGAAAAGTAAGGTCATGTCGATGATGCCGGCGGAATGTGTAATCGCACCCATGGAAATGTAGTCCACGGGCAATTCACGCAGTTCGGCAATGCGGTCCGCGGTAATGCCGCCGGAGACTTCGATAAAGAACGTGTACTGTTCCTTCCGTTCACACGCGGCCTGCATGTCCGCCACCGACATGTTGTCCAGCAGCACACCATCCGCCCCCGCCGCCAGCGCCTCATCCAGCTCCGCCAGGTTCTCCACTTCCACTTCCACCCGGACGAGATGGGGCACTGCCGCCTTACACCGGAGCACCGCTTCGGAGATCGAGCCGGCGGCACGGATATGGTTTTCTTTGATCAGTACGCCGTCGGATAAAGATGTCCGATGGTTGTGTCCACCGCCCATGCGGACGGCATATTTTTCCAGCAGGCGCATGCCGGGCGCGGTCTTGCGGGTGTCCAGCAGTTTGATGTCGGTACCTGCCAGCATGTCCACCACTTCACGGGTCCGGGTGGCCACTGCGCTGAGCCGCTGGAGAAAGTTCAACAGGGTCCGCTCGGCTTTGAGGATGGACGCGGGGTTGCCCTTCAGGGAGAGGATGACATCGTCCGGGTTGGCCTTGTCCCCGTCCCGCTTGAACGGGGAGAGCGCGATGTCCGGAAAACGGGAGAGAATCCGTTCCACTGCCGGATAACCGGCTATGACACAGGCTTCCCGGGTACGCAGTCGTGCGGTAACCGGTTCACGATCATCGGTGAAGATGCTGTCGGTGGTGACATCTCCCGCCGGGAGGTCTTCTTTCAGTGCCAGGTCAACGATTTCCAGTCCCCGTCCATTTTCAAACATGGCAGTCCTTCCGAACCGAAAAAAACCGGGACCGGCATTCACCGGCCCCGGTGGTCTGTTTGGTTACTTACTTCTGTTCCATCTCTTTCAGCGTTGCTTCGATCTGGTCCATGATCCGGTTGAATACCTTCATGGTGATATCAAACGGTTCCGGGGTTTCCAGGTCGGCGCCCGCTTTGCGCAGAATGTTGATGGGATAGTCGGATGATCCGCTCTTCAGGAAGTTCAGGTACCGTTGTGCGGCACCATCTTCGCCTTCAATGACTTTTTCGGACAGTGCCGTGGCGGCCACCAGGCCGGTGGCATACTGATACACATAATAGTTGTAGTAGAAGTGAGGGATAAAGGCCCACTCGTTGCCGTACAGTTCATCCACCTTGCAGACACCCTGTTCGTCACCGTAATACTCGCGGACCAGGTCCAGGTAGATCTGGCTGAACCGTTCACCGGTCAGGGCTTCCCCTTTTTCGACCAGCGCATGGGTTTTCCGCTCGAATTCCGCGAACATGGCCTGACGGAAGATGGTGGTCCGGATCCGCTCCAGTGCATTGCCCAGCAGGAACAGCTTCACCTTGGGGTCGTCGGTGTTTTTCAGCAGGTAGTTGTTCAGCAGGTTTTCGTTGAAGGTGGAAGCCACCTCAGCCACGAAGATGGAATAGTCGGATGTGGCGAACGGCTGATTCTTGTTGGAGAAATAACTGTGCATGGCATGGCCGAATTCATGGGCCATGGTGGACAGCGAGTCATAGTCATCGTTGTGGTTCAGCAGCACGTAGGGATGCACGTCGTATATCGATCCGTTGGAATAGGCACCGGACCGCTTGCCTTCGGTCGGATACACGTCGGCCCAGCGGGACTTGAGTCCAACCGCCAGCGCATCGGTATATTCACTGCCCAGCGGAGCCATGGCTTTCAAAACCAGGTCGATGGAATCGTCAACCGGATATTTCAGGTCTACTTCCTTCACCAGGGACGGGTACAGGTCGGAATATTTCAGTTCATCCAGACCCATCATCTTCTGGCGCAGTTTCAGGTAGCGGTGCAGGGAGGGCAGGTTCTTGTGGATGTCTTCCAGCAGCTGGTCATACACGGCAACCGGGACATTGTTGCCGTCCAGTGCCGCTTCCACGCAGGTGTCATACTTGCGGGTGGAGGCATAGAACCAGTCCCGCTGCAGGCCGGCATAAAGCAGGGTGCCCAGCGTGTTGCTGTACTGTTTGTAGGTGCCGAAAAACCCTTTGAATACCGTTTCCCGGTCTTCCCGGTTGGGAGAAGTCCGGTACTTGCCATAGGCGGCCTGGCTCAGTTTGACTTCTGTGCCGTCATGCAGCGTGATGGTGGGGAATTCCATGTCGGCGTTGGTGAAAATGCTGTATGCATTGTAAGGTGTACCGGAGAGCAGCCCGGTCCTGGACAGCAGGGTCTCTTCCTTTTCAGAGAGTGTGTGTCTGGCGGTCCGGATCATTTCCTCCAGGTACATGTGATAGATATCCAGCCCCGCTTCTTCTTTCATGAAGCTGCGGATCTTTTCTTCACCCATCGCAAGGATTTCCGGCTGGATCCAGGCGGTTGCGGCGGAGAACTGGATACCGATCTGCCGCGTTTCCTGCCTCATTTTCTGACCTTCAGATTCTTTCAGGTTCTGGTCTGCGGTCAGGGAGGCATAGGACGACAGGCGGCCGTAGGTTTTGTACATATCAAAAACCGTGTCCAGGCAGGCCTTCAGGGTCTGGGGATTTTCCGCCAGTTTACCCTTGTATTGCGCGACCTGCGGGATGGATGCCGCGAATGCCTCACGGGCCTTCAGGAAAGCATCCTCCGTTGGATAGATATCATTCAGGTTCCATTTGTGTGCTTCGGGAACTTCGTCCCGTGTTGTGGCTGCTGCGCCGGCTGCAAACAGCAGACCCATCATCATGCAGGTGACCATGTGTTTCATTTCTCCTCCTTGGTCGGTTTCAATCTCAAAACGATGTGTCATACGGATGTTCCTTATGTTCGGTTCCGCTCACCCGTGTTTATCGGCGCGGGTGGGGTATGATGAATTCGATATTGGGTCTGGGTATCCCCGTTTCCGGGTCCACCACCACACGAACGCCGTGCTGCATATAGTAAGGCAGCCCGAGAATTTCGTGAATCTCCGCGGTACATTTTTCCAGCGGCTCGGTCCCCGCACGGAAACATTCCAGCATGATATCCCTGGATTCACAGCCGGCATCGGGATCGGCCAGCAGTCCGGTTCTGCGGTCGACCGGGACCCGGACAATGCCTTCCGGGGTCGGCCATTCCTGTCGGGGGCGACCCTTGATGTACGCGCCCATGAAGTCAATCCAGATGGGCAGCGCGGCCCGTGCGCCGGTTTCGTCTTCGCCCAGTGTGTGTTTGATGTCAAACCCGACCCAGACACCCAGTGTCAGGTTAGGATCGGACCCCACAAACCAGGCATCGGTATAGTTGTCGGTGGTGCCGGTTTTTCCGATCAGGTTCCAGTTCAGTGACCGTGCCCGGATCCCGGTTCCCCGCTGGATGACCCCTTCCATGGCGGAAAGTGTCAGATAGGCGGTGACAGGATTGATGGCCTGGACGGTCAACGGTTTGTTTTCCTCCAGGGTTTTGCCGTAGTTGTCGGTGACACGCCGCACCATGTACGGTTCGGTTCGGGTGCCTTCGTTGGCGATCGTGCCGTAGGCTTTGACGACCTCGTTCAGGGTAATGCTGGTGGCTCCCAGCGCTGACGACAGGAAAGGCGAGATATTGGTTTCGAGACCCAGTTTGCGGGCAAACCGCCGGACCTTCCGTTGACCCACCCGGTTGAACAGCTTGACGGATACGATATTCTTGGACTTTTCCAATGCAATGCGCAACGTGATCAGACCGTCATAGGAACGGTGATAGTTGTTCGGTTGGTAGGGTTCCGGTTCATCCAGTTCCCCTTCCTCGATCTTCTTCTTGAACTCGGGCGTCAGTTCAAACTGCTGGATTTCCCGGTTTTCGTTGACATAAAACAGGCCCGGATCCAGGAAGATGGTGGGTTCATCGAAGAAGGTATCGCCCAGGGTGAATCCGCTGTCCAATGCGGCACCGAATAGAACCGGCTTGAACACCGAACCGGACTGGCGCACCGCATCCGCGTTCCAGCTGCGGTTGTACTCCGATCGCTCAAAACTGTATCCGCCCACCATGGCCATGATTTCCCCGGTCTTGTGGTTGACCGCCAGCAATGCCCCTTCCACTTTGGGTTCCTGGTCAAGGGAAATGTTGTACTTGTTCTTTTCGGGGTTCCAGGTGTGGATCTTGAAGCTGACCACGTCCCCTTTCTGCAGGATGTCCGACAGGTTGTCCGCTTTGGTCCAGGTCACTTCATACTTGCCGATGGTGATGTCGGTTTTGGCAATCCGCACAACGGCCTTCTTGGGTTTGACATCTACGACCAGTCCATCCACCGTGATGCCTTCCTGGATGTCTGCGTTCCAGGTGGGAGACCAGTATTCATTGATGGTTTCCGGATCGACGAACCGCTTGTCTTCCATGCGGAATCCCTGACGTTTGTCCAGTGCTTTCAATCCATCATGTATGGCCGTTTCCGCCACTTTCTGAAGATCCAGATCCAGCGTGGTATAAACATTCAATCCGCCGTCCAGTACCTGGTCCATTCCGTATCGGTCAAACAGATATTTTCTAACCTCTTCCAGGAAATAGGCGCCTACACGCCGCTTGGGAGTATCGTCCGATTCCACGATGATCACCGGTTCTGCCACCGCCTGATCGAACTGTTCCTGTTTCAGGTAGCCTTCACTCAACATACGGCGCAGCACATGATCCCGGCGTTTGCGGGCCGCATCCAGGTCCCGTTTCGGTGAATGCCGGTAGGGGCTCTGGATCAGACCGGCCAGCATGGCACATTCGGTCAGGTTCAGTTCTGCTGCGTCTTTTCCGAAATAGTACTGGGAGGCCGCCTGGATCCCGTACAGCCCGTGTCCCAGATAGGCCAGGTTGGCGTATCGTTCAAAGATTTCTTCCTTGGTGAACATCCGTTCAATCTGGATGGCCAGCACCGCTTCGGTGATTTTTCGCTTCATGGTGGTCTGGCGTTCCTCGGTGATGAGGCGGACCAGTTGCATGGTCAGGGTGGATGCCCCCTGGACCACTTCGCCGGCGAGAACATTGTTCACAGCCGCCCGGAAAACCCCCATCGGGTCAACGCCAATGTGGTGGAAGAAGGAAGCGTCCTCGGTGGCCACCAGGGCGTTGACAAAGTCTTTGGGAATTTCATCGTAGGTAATCAACTCGCGCTTTTCGCGGGAAAATGTCCCGATGATCCTGTTGTTGATGTCGTACACTTTGGTGATCAGTTTGGGCTTGAACGATTTCAGTTTGGCCATCAGCTCGTGTCCCTGGCCGGCCTGAACGATGTAACGGCCCATATAGTGGCCGCCCACGGCCATCAGGATCAGGATAACCGGCACGGCGGACCACTTCAGAATCCGTTTTCTCAGTTTCCGGGAGGCAAACCGCCGGAGTTCGGCAATATTGGCATCGTTGGGGTCCGGTTTTTCCGGCTCGACTTCCTCTTCCAGATCCATTACATCGGTGTCCTGCTCCGACACGTCTTCCGGCTCCACAACGTCGGTATCCTGTTCGGATGTGTCTTCCGGTTCGATTTCGTTCAATTCGTCAAACGGGTCAACGGGCTTGTCAGTCATTCAGTTTTTCCAGTACAGATTGGGTTTTCCGGTCCATCCGGCTTAATTCTGTTCCCCGGTCGTCGATACTGATCCGGGTTAAAACGCGGTTGGCCACGGTTTTCATGTCCAGGTGACAGGCGAGAATCAGGTCAAACACCGCCCCGGGTTCCCCTTCCACAATGGTACCCATGGGGGTGAGCCGGTGGTCCAGTCCGCTGGCCTGCACCCGTTTCAGGATGCGGGCCACATGCGGTGAAATGGACTCTTTTCCGGTCAACGGAACAATGGAGAATTCTGCGATCATGTCAACCTCCGACTGGGGGCGATTATACCACGGGGAGCGGTGCGGGACACATATCCAAAACCGGTTTTCAAGGGAACCACTGGCGGAAATCACCGGTTGGTGTACAATGTGCGCGTTGGAGGAAAACAGATATGGAAACCATACATATCATCCGGTTCGGTGAAATCTGGATTAAGGGGCAAAACCGCCGGATGTTTCTGCAGAAACTCGAAGCCAACCTGAGACGGGTGCTGAGACGCAACCGGATCGAGCACGCCTTGCAATCGGAGCGGGGCCGGCTGTTTGTTCGTCAGAAGAGTGGCGATGCGCAACGGGCGGCCCAACTGATCGCGCGGACGCCCGGTGTGGTTTCCGTGTCCAGTGGCAGATGTGTGGAGAAAGACCTGTCGCGAATGGCGGATGCTGCGATGGAACAGGTTGCGGCTTTGCCGGCCAGGCCTTTCAGCTTCAAAGTGGAGGCCAAGCGCGCGGACAAGACATTTCCCATGACATCTCCGGAGCTGGCCCGGGAACTGGGTGGAGAACTGTTGCGCCGGGATATCGGTATCCCGGTGGATATTCATAACCCGGCTATGGCGATCGGTGTGGAGATTCAGAAAACCGGTGCCTACGTGTTCTGCCGGACGATCCGGGGGGCGGGTGGTCTGCCGGTCGGAGCGTCCGGGAAGCTGGCGTTGCTGCTGTCGGGCGGCATCGACTCTCCGGTAGCGGGGTGGCGTCTGCAGCGGCGGGGTGCCGTCATCATGCCGGTATATTTTCACGGATTTCCGTTCACATCGGACAAGGTGAAAGACAAAGTGAAACGGCTGGCGGGCATCCTGGCCGAAAACCAGGATAAGCTTTCCCTGAAAATCGTGAACTTTACCCCGGTATTGACGGCCCTGAAGCAGCATGCACCGGATCACCTCACCATTATCCTGATGCGCCGGTTCATGGTCCGGATAACGGAGCAACTGGCCGGCAGAACCGGCTGTCTGGGCATCGCGACGGGCGACAATCTGGGGCAGGTGGCCAGTCAGACACTGGAGAACCTGGGTTGTGTGTCGGATGCTGCGTCCATGCTGATGGTGCGCCCGCTTCTGGGGATGGACAAGTTTGATATTGTGGATGAGGCCCGTGCG
>DAINNF010000119.1:0-8447 GCA_036736005.1 Acidobacteriota bacterium | reverse complement strand
GTCTTCATCCGGCAGATAGGCCGTCGGCATGCGCGTGAACAGATAGATCATGGCTCCCACAATGAGAATGAACACCAGCATGAACCGTTTCTTTCGGGTCACGATATTACCCACAACATGGGTATAGCCGTCCCGGGCTTTGAAGAACTGCCGGTCAAACCACAGGAAGAATGTGTGCAGGGAGAACCTGCCGGCCCGTTCCTTCTCCTTGTCCCGGTCCACCGGCTTCAGAAGCGACAGACAGAGAACCGGTGTGAGGATCAACGCCACCAGTACGGAGAGGAGCATGGAGGCAATGATCGTGATGGAGAACTGGCGGTAGATGACGCCCGTGGAACCGGCGAAGAATGCCATGGGACCGAACACGGCGGACAATACCAGACCGATACCGATCAATGCGCTGGTGATCTCTCCCATGGACTTTCGCACCGCCTCTTTGGGCGGGAGGGCCTCCTCGCTCATGACACGTTCCACGTTCTCCACGACCACAATGGCGTCGTCGACCAGAAGGCCGATCGCCAGCACCATGCCGAACATGGTCAACATGTTGATGGAATATCCGAAGGCACCCAGAACGCCGAAGGTACCGAGAATGACCACCGGCACGGCGATTGTGGGGATCAGGGTTGCCCGGAAGTTTCCGAGGAACAGATACATCAGCAGGAACACCAGGATGATGGCCTCGAACAGGGTCTTGTACACTTCATGAATAGAGATGGCCACAAACGGCGTGGTGTCGTAGGGATATACCACCTTCATCCCTTCCGGGAAGAAGTCGGACAGTTCTTTCATCTTGTCCTTGACGGCCTTCGCGGTAGCCAATGCGTTGGCGCCGGCGGCCTGTCTCACCGCCAGTGGGGCGGAAGCCATGCCGTTATAGTCCACATTGATGCTGTAGAATTCCGTCCCCAGTTCCACCCGTGCCACGTCCCGAACCCGGACAATGGACCCGTCCGTATTGACACGGAGAGGGATATTGCCGAATTCCTCCGGTGTTTTCAGCATGCTCTGCACGGTGATGGTGGCATTGAGCCGCTGACCTTCCACGGCCGGAATGCCGCCGAACTGGCCTGCGGACACTTCCACGTTGTATGCGCGGACACCCGTGATGATGTCCTGCATGGTGAGGTTGTAGCTGATCAGTTTTTCCGGGTTGACCCAGATGCGCATCGCATACTGGGAGCCGAACGTTTCAACTTCGCCCACTCCGGGAACCCGTGCGAGTACCTTTTCCAGGTTGGACTGGGCATAGTCTCGCAGGTCATTGGCATCCATGCTGCCGTCTTCCGAAATCAGCGCGACAATCATCAGCCAGTTTCGGGTGGACTTGCTGACCTTGACACCCTGCCGTTGAACAACGTCGGGTAGGCTGGGCATGGCAAGCTGAAGTTTGTTCTGCACTTTGGCCCAGGCGAGATCCGGATCGGTTCCGGGTGCGAATGTCAGTTCCACCCGTCCGGACCCGGAAGAATCGCTGGTCGCGGACATGTAAATCAGTTTGTCGAAACCGGTCATCTTCTGTTCAATGATCTGAACAACACTGTTTTCCACCGTTTCCGCAGAAGCCCCCGGATAGAAGGCGTCGATTGCGATGGACGGCGGCGCGATGGGCGGATACTGGGAAACCGGCAGATTATAGATGGCCAGCCCCCCCGCCAGCATCATGATGATGGCGATGACCCAGGCGAAAACCGGTCGGTCTAGAAAGAAGTTGGATAACATGGCCGACCTCTTACTTACCGGATTGCGCGGGATTGGAATTACCGGACTGGCCTGCCGGCACCGTCTTCACCTTCATACCGGGACGAACCTTCTGAAGTCCGTCCAGCACCACGGTTTCACCGGCGGTAATACCGGAAGAAACCAGCCACTTGTCTCCAATCGTGCGATTCAGTTTCAATGGCCGCTGTTCCAGGGCGCCTTCGGCATTCACCACCATGCAGAGCGGGTTCCCTTTGTGATCGCGGGTGACCGCCTGTTGTGGCAGAAGGATGGCCTGCTCCCGAACACCCTCTTCAATGATGGCCTGGACAAACATGCCGGGCAGGAGGGTGGCATCCGGATTGGGAAATACAGCGCGAAGAATCACAGAACCGGTGGTCGGTTCCACGGTCACATCCCTGAATTGGAGGGTTCCTTCCAGTGGGTAGGGGGTACCGTCCTCCAGGACCAGTTTTACCTGTTTCTCCGTGCCGCCGTTGTGGTCCAGTTCACCGGATTCGATACTCTGTTTCAGACGCAGCAGCTCGGCAGCGGATTGTGTCACATCAACATAAATGGGATCCAATTGCTGGACGGTGGCCAAGGGTAGCGGCTGGTAAGCGGTGACCATGGCACCCACGGTGACATTGGACCGGCCGATCCGACCGGAGATGGGCGCCTTGATCGGTGTATAGGACAGGTTGATTTCCGCCTGTTTCAACGACGCCTTATTGACCATCAGCTGTGCCTCCGCCTGCTGAAGCGCGGCCACGGCGTCATCATAATCCTGTTGGCCCACTGCCTTGATTTCCACCAGGCCCTTGAACCGTTCGGCACGGGCCCGCAGGGCAGGGAGTGTGGCCTCGGACATGGCAACTGCCGCTTTGGCCTGATCGTATGTCGCCTGGTATTGGGACGGATCAATCTGGTACAGAACATCACCGGCTTTTACCTCTGCTCCTTCGTTGAACAGACGTTTTTGGATCAATCCACTTACCTGTGGACGAATTTCTGCGGTCAGGAATGCAGCGGTCCGTCCGGGAAGCTGATCACTCAAGACAACCCGTTCGGTCTTGACGGTAATGACACCCACTTCCGGCGTGCCCTGCATACCACGTTGATGTTGTCCACTTCCGCAGGCGGTCGCCGCCAGAATTGCGATTGCCATGATTGCCGTGAATACAACGGAATGCCATCTGCTGGATTTACTGATCATTGTTCCTCCTCTACACTCACGTCTTTGAGTTTTGTGTGTAATCCTGTTTTTTCTTTCATTGTGCTTGTTCTTGTCATGTTCTCTTTGTGCCACTGCGTTATTCCAATTCGGATGTAGCAACATATGCGCGGGCTCCATGAATGAAATATGAATACAACCGCTCCGTATCCAGAGCGAGGTCGACGTTCCTGTTTTCGTAAAGGCAATACGTCAGATAACTGCGCATGGTCTCGTGCCACATGTAGGCGAGAACCCGTGTGCTGTCCTTCGGGAAGAGATCTCCCAACAGGTCCGAGCAGAGACCCAGAAACCACTCGGTGTGTTCGGCAAGGAATTTTTCCCGCGTGGTCTCAGCCCGGGACAACGTTGAGAAGATCTTGTTTACTTCCCGGGCGAACAGGATCATCAGGTTCCGGTTGTCCTGAAAGAACCGAAGCTGAATCCGGATAATCTCCTTGACCTTCACGTCCGCGTTTACCGATTTCTTGTCGACCAGATCTTCCACTTCCCGGTCGTAGGGTTTCAACGCATCCTGGATGACAGCCAGCAGTAGATCCTCTTTACTGTTGAAATAGTTGTAAAGCGTTCCTTTGGCGACACCACAGAATTCCGCAATATCCTGCATCTTCATTTCCGCCGGGTCGGTTGTTGCAATATACTGGCGGACATGCTCAACCAGTACCTGGCGTTTCTGTTCTTCCATATTCAAAATCATGTCACCTCCCGCGCAGATGGACACTCGGTCATAAAAATGACTCATCGGTCATTTTAGTGACTTTTTGGTCAATGTCAATCCGTTTTCTTCTGTCTGGAGGTGTTTTTTTGGGGCTGATTCAAATGACAGGTACGAAAAAAGGGGCCGAAGCCCCTGTTGCGTCAGTTTTCAGTTAGGCTGGAATCAATGTCCCTGGAGCAGTTCCCAGATCTGCGGTTTCATACTCCCGGGCGCCATGTACTCAATCCGGTACGGGTCCACCCGTATAACACCGTAATTGGGATCGCCGGGGCCGGTGAAATAGTCGGCGAGCCCTTCATGCCATTCGGCGTTTCGGGTGGTTTCGTCCGTACAAAGGGTGGCACGTCCTTGAATCTGCAGATATTCATTTTCATCGCCCGGGTTTGTTACACCGCAACAGATATGGACTTCCGGATTCAGGCGGATGTGTTTTACTTTCCGCGACTCCAGGTAGGTGGCAATACGGATGGACAGTCCTTCCCGTCCCCGTCCCATTACATAGCGGACCCAGGGCAGTCCTTCCGCGTTGACCGTGGCCAGGGACATTAACTGATAGTCTTCCAGTATGGACTTGATCCTGTCATGCAGTTCGGTTGGCATGTTTCCTCCAACATATAGAGTTTGGGTTTACCTGACATGATTATACGCTTCTCTGTCCGCCAGTTCCACAGGTGTTGCGCTTGACGTTGTCCCTTCCCACGTGGCAAACTGGTAGCACCAACAGCCATTTTTTCACAGGAGGGCGCATGAGTCGCATACTGGTCATCAACTGTTTCAAGCGGGATGACTATGCCGCAGATTTTGAATCCGCAATGGATCGGGTGTGCAAAGCGCCCGTCGCACAACCGGAACGGGACACCGTCCGTATGACCGACCTTACGGCGGACCTGGATACCGGACGCTTCACACATCTCATCCTGTCCGGATCGGAGACATCGGCAATTGATGACAACCCGTGGAATGCCCCTCTCGAAGATGTCATCCTGGACTGGGTGTCCACCGCCCGTCCGCTGCTGGGGATCTGCTACGGTCATCAGTTTCTCGCCCGGGCACTGGCGGGAGAGAACTATGTCCGACCGGCCGACCCCCCTGAATTCGGATGGACGAATGTCGAAACAGGTGAATGCAAACTGTTCAACGGCATCAAGCACCTGACCGCCATGGTTTCCCACTATGACGAGGTTGTGAGTCTGCCGGATGAATTCACCGTATTTGCACGGACCGAACGGTGCGCCATCCATGCGTTCCAATATCGTGACCTGCCCGTCTATGGCGTCCAGTTCCATCCGGAATACGGACCGAAAGAGGCGGATTTCATTTTTGAACAGGTGTTGAAAGGAGATCCGGCCGCCGGTCAGTGGTTCATCGGTGACGATATCGATCCGGACCGGAAGACAGACTGTCCGGATATTTTCCGTAATTTTCTGACCGACTGAATCCTGAAGTCACCAACCCCGTACTACCAGTGTTCGAGATTGTTCTTGCAACAAAACCGCCCACGGAAGGAGAACCATGAAACGGTTTGTTTTTCTCTTTTGCTTCCTTGCGTTTTCGGCTGCCGCATTCGCGGATGACTACTACTTCCTTTCCCAGCCTGACATCAGCCCGGACGGACAGACGGTGGTGTTCTGTTACAACGGAGATGTCTGGAAAGTGGATGTTTCCGGTGGGACGGCCTATCGTCTCACGGCCATGGACGGCATCGAGTCCCGTCCCCGCATTTCACCGGACGGTAAGTGGCTGGCATTCTCCGGCCAGTTGGACGGCAACAGCAACGTATATGTGATGACCATGACGGGCGGTCCGATCACCCAGCTGACATTCAATGATGCGGACGACAGCGTGGACTCCTGGGGATGGGACAACAAAACCATCTACTTCACCTCCGGGCGCGAAAACAGCTTTACGGAATTCGCGGTGAAACGGACGGGTGGAACGCCGGTCCGGCTCGTCGATGGCTTTTACAATACCATCCACGGGGTGGTTGAACATCCGCAGGACGGTGCAATCTGGTTTACGGACACCTGGGAATCCTACCGGTTTGCCAACCGGAAAGGCTACAAGGGGGCATTCAATCCGGACCTCAAGTCATACAACCTGAAAACCGGGGAATTCAAGGTTCACACCACATGGGAAGGCAAAGATTTTGATCCCACATTTGATGACAGCGGCAGGCTGTATTTCATTTCGGACGAATCGGACCCTGCAGGTGGCGTGACCAACCTGTACCGGCTGGACGAGAACCGGAAAGTCCAGTTGACGAAATTTGATCAGTCCGTTCGCAATCCCAGGGCCAGCGCAGGTGGGAGCAAAGTGGTATTTGAAAAAGGATACCAGCTGTTTACCTACGATGTGGGAACCGGACAGGCCAAACCCATCAACGTAACACTGTTCAGCGATCCGTCCCTGACCATCGAAACGTCCCATGATGTGAAAGGGAAGATTGAGGCATTCGACGTGTCTCCGGACGGGAAAAAGCTGGCGTTCGTTTCCCGCGGGGAACTGTTTGTGTCCGATATCAAGGGCAAGTTTGTCCGCAAACTGGATACCCGTATTGACGGGCGCGTGGCCGAGGTGAAATGGCTCAAGGACAGCAAGGCATTGATGTACAGCCAGACCGTGAACGGATGGTACAACTGGTTTACCATCCCGGCTGACGGCACAGGGACGGAAAAGCAATTGACGGACACGACCTGCAACAATCGCAGCCTGACGATGAACGGGGACCGGACAAAAGCGGTATACCTTTCAGGCCTGCACGATGTCAAGCTGATGGACTTGTCTTCATTCAAATCCGAGACGATCGTCACGGAAGATCTCTGGGGCTTCTACAATTCATTGCCGCAATTCTCGCCGGATGACAAATGGGTGGTGTTTACCGCTTATCGGAACTTCGAGGAAGATATTTTACTCCATAACCTGGAATCGGGTAAAACACTGAATCTCACCAACACAGGGGTGGGAGAGGGAAATCCCGTGTTTTCTGCCGACGGAAAATATCTGTACTTCTCAGCCGACCGGATCAATCCGGGCTTCCCGCGCGGTGCAGATGAAACCCATATCTACCGCATTGCGCTGGAAAAATTCGACGACGCCTACCGGGCTGATGAGTTCGACAAGCTGTTCAAAGAGGAAAAGAAGGCCGACAAGAAGGACAAGAAAAACGGTAAGGACGAGGAAAAGAAACCGTCCGTCGTGGTCAAGATGGACCTGGACCGGGTTCTGGAACGGTTCGATCGTGTTTCACCGTCCCGGGGCACGCAATTCGGTCCGTTTGTGCTGGTGGACGACGATACCCATACCGTGATCTACTCTTCCAACCACGAGGACGGAAAGCGGAGCCTCTATCAGACGGTGATCAAACCGTTTGAAAAACGGGAGACGAAACAGATCAAAAAATCCGGAAACGGCCGGGGCGGATTCGATGTCATTACGGTGGACAAGAAGAGCTATGTGCTGCTGGGCGGAAAAATCCATGAACTGAATCTGGCAAAGAGTGAACTGGACGCAATTGATCTCGCATACGGGTTCACCCGCAACATGAAGGCCGAGTTCAACCAGATGTTTGATGAAATGTGGGCCGGCCTCCAGGAAAACTATTATGACGCAAACTTCCACGGCCGTGACTGGGCGGCTGTCCGGGAAAAATACCGGACCTACCTTCCGTACCTGACCAACCGGAATGACCTGAAGAATCTGTTCAATGACATGCTGGGCGAGCTGAACTCTTCCCACCAGGGCTTCTATTCCAACGGTGATGAAGAGAAAACCTTCTACAACCAGAAAACGGCCAGTGTGGGGATCGTATTTGATCAGCAGAACCCGTATGCGGTTTCTGAAATCATGAAGGATTCGCCGGTAGACAAAGTCGGAAAGGATCTGGAGCCGGGTGATGTCCTGATTGCCGTGAACGGCGAAAAGGTGGACCCGAAGGTCAACCGGGAATGGTATTTCCGGTTCCCGGAAATACCCGATGAAATGACGTTGACATTCAAGCGGGGTTCGGAACGCACCTTTACCATCCGTGTACACCCGGAGAACCGGATGGCCTACTACCTGGAAAATTACAGACGGTGGGAAGATCTGAATCAGAAGCGGGTGGACGAGAAGAGCGGTAAGCGCATCGCTTACATTCATATGCGGAACATGATGGACGATCAGTTGAACAAATTCCTGGTGGAAATGACCTCTGAGAATTACCAGCGGGACGCCCTGATCCTCGACATCCGTAACAACACGGGCGGTAACGTGCATGATGCCGTGCTCAGCTTCCTGACGCAGAAACTGTATGCACAGTGGAAATACCGGGGTGATGACCGGATGGCACCGCAACCCAACTTCGTGCCCGCCGATAAGCCCATTGTGCTGCTGGTCAACAAGCAGACCCTGAGTGATGGTGAAATGACCGCAGCGGGCTTCAAGGCATTGAAACTGGGAACCATCGTCGGAACCGAAACCTACCGGTGGCTGATCTTCACCTCCGGCAAAGGCCTGGTGGACGGATCGTACTACCGGCTCCCGTGCTGGGGCTGCTATACGGTGGATGGTGAAGATATCGAAATGAACGGTGTGGCGCCGGACGTCTATGTGCCGCTGACCGTGAAAGAGAAGAACCTGGGTGAGGATCCCCAGTTGGACAAGGCCATCGAAATCATCATGGGTGAGCTGGGCATCCGGTGACGAGTGAAGAGTGACGAGTGACTTTTTGAGAATAGAGAGGCCCGCCGGATGGCGGGCCTTTTGTTATGGCAGGGAATCGTGTCTCCCACTGACGTGAATCCTTTTTTTTTGTTA
>DAINNF010000118.1:0-8514 GCA_036736005.1 Acidobacteriota bacterium | reverse complement strand
GCTGGCATCCTTCGCGTTAAATCCCAACGCAAGGGCGAATTCCACTTTTTTCCGGTTGCCGGTAATCTCGGACTGGAAGCGATCCATCACCAGTGCTGTAGCAGTCATGCTGTTGCCGATCACCATGCCCCCCAGCGGGATCAGGAACCGGGGAACCGCGTCGATCACACCGGTACCCACAAGAAGCCCAAGAGAGACCACCGCGCCGGTAAAAATGCCGGTTACGGCCACCACGAACACATGGGGAACACCCTTCACCCGTCCTTTGGCGGTCCACCCGGCAATCACCGTCATCACCGCCAGCACCAGGATCTGGGAACTGAGGGTGTTCAGTTCAAATACCAGGTGAAGCACATAGCCCACCGCGATCAGCTGAACCGCTGCCCGGATACCGCCGATCACCAGGTCCCACTCGGCGCCCACACGGTTATACCAGGCGATGCCGATCGCAATCACCATCAGGATGGATGCATAGAGAATCTGTTCCATCAGGAACCTCCTGAATCCGTCCGGAAACAGGCCGCCACGTCCTGCATCGAACCCACGGCACGAAGGCGGCCCGCTTCCAGGAAAACGCCCCGGTCCGCCCGTTCCATCATCCGGTCGATATGGTGGGTGACCTGGATGATGGTCTTGCCGTTCTGTTTCAGCCCCAGCATGATGTCCTCCATGCGTTCCATGGCCGTAACGGAAAGGGCCGATGCCGGTTCATCCATCAACAGGATATCCGGGTCCAGCTGTACCAGGATGCCGATGGCGATCAACTGGGTTTCCCCACCGGACAGATCGGCCGTTTCACGGTCCAGCAGCGCGGACGGAAGCCCCAGATCCGCCACCAACCGGTCGGCATCCAGTTCCCGCTTCAGGGTAAGGCCAATCTGTGTCAGTACATCCCGGACAATGCCGTCAAACAACACCGGTCCCTGCATGACCATCCCCACCCGTTTGCGCAAATCCCCCAACGGAATGCTCTTCAGGGACTGACCGTCCAGACGGATCTCCCCTTCACCGGGATCATCCAGCCGGTTCAGCAACCGGATCAGGGAACTCTTTCCGGCCCCGTTTTCACCGGCCAGGACAAAACACTCGTTTGGATAAATAGAAAAAGAAATCCCGGACAGGATTTGTTTGCCGCCTTTCCGGAGACCCACGTTCTCCAGTTCAAACAGCGGTTCAGTATTCATGGCAGCGGAATATCCAGCAACCGCTCCCGATTGGCTTCATGCCAGGCCACGGTCCGGGCAATGCCTTCTTCCACGGATACGGTCGCTTTCCAGTCCAGAAGCGCTTCCGCCTTTTCGGTATTGGCCCAGGTGGCCATCATGTCCGCCTGATGGAAGGGCTTGTGGATGATTTGCGGAGAACATCCAAGCTCACCTGCAATCCGTTCGATGACATAATTCAGTTCCACCGGACGGTTACCCCCCAGGTTGATCACCTCGAAGCCATGGGAAGCGTCCACCGCCGCTACGGTTCCGGCGGCAATATCGTCAATGAACGTGAAATCGCGCTGCTGTTTTCCATCCCCGTATACTGTCAACGGCTGGTCTTTCTGCATGTTCTGAACAAACCGGTACACACTCATGTCCGGCCGTCCCGCCGGTCCGTACACGGTGAAATAGCGAAGCACGGTTGCATCCACCCCGTACAGATGGTGATAGGTATAGGCCATCGCCTCGGCGCCCTTTTTGGAAGCCGCATACGGCGAAATGGGCTCGTTGACCGGCAGGCTTTCCACAAAGGGCATCTCCTGCCCGGCGTACAGTGAAGAGGTGGACGCCAGCACGAACTTTTTCACGCCGTGGCGCTGGCAGTTTTCCAGCAGATGGGTGGTCCCCAGCATGTTGGTGCGGACATAGACAAAGGGATCAATCAGGGACCAGCGGACACCGGCCCGGGCCGCCAGGTTGATCACCGCATCGAATGCATGGCGGTCAAATAACTCACCGACACCCACAGGGTCCTCGATGTCCAGCTTTTCAAACGAAAAGTTCGGATGCCGGTTCAGATCTTCCAGGCGGAATTCTTTTATTTTCGGACTGTAGTAGGCATTCAGATTGTCGATGCCCACGACGGTGTCACCCCGTTCCAATAGTTGAAGCGCCGTCGCCGCCCCCACAAGACCGGCAGCGCCGGTAATCAGAATCCGTTTCGTTTCACTGTTCGTTGTCATGGTGTGTTCTCCTCTACCCTGCCAGTCGTTACGGCCTCTTTTTCATAATCGAACTCGGACCCCCAGACGCTGTGGGGAACCAGGTATACCGCCAGCATTACCAGCACCGCAAATGCGGTGGCAATCCGGTACTTCTTCTCGCGTCGAATCAGATAGAGAGCGGGCATCCAGGCCAGAAACGCCAGGAGCGTTTTGTTGTCCGTCAGATCCCATCCAAACGGCACCCCGGTCCACAATTCACCGAAAGCATACTTCTGTACCAGCGGTCCCAGAATCAGCCCCCCCAGGAACAGGAAGAACAGTGTCACGTAGACCAGCCACCTGACGTCCTCCCGCGCAAAAAGGCCGAGGCCGATCCGCACCGATAACAGCACCGCTGCAAACATCATGAAAACGTGGGGCACCAGTACGCCGGACGGTACCGCTCCCTTAAACCGTGTCACCACGGGCCGTTCGGGTATGATACGGCTTTCCCCTTCAATGGATACCCGGACCTGGTACTCCAGTTTCCCCGCCGGGGGCTGGTGGGGCAGAAACGCCGTATAGTTCTCCCCGGCATGCAGCATTTCAACCCGGACAAAGTCGTCGGAAGACCGGTAGCGTCGGTACTGAAGCTCCGCATGATCCAGTCCGTCACCGGAAACAAAAATGCTGACTTCCTGGTCGCCCGCCCCCCCATGACTCCGGGTGAAGTTGTACGAGATGGTGTGACCCTGCAGTTCTACAGATCCGTCCACCGGGTATGTGGGCCCCGTTTTCCGCTGATAAATCGCCAGTGAAATGGTGATGAAAAATGCCAGTATCCACAAGAGTGCTTTGGTCATATCACGCTCCAACTGTTCTGTTTCCCGGTTATTGTGCCACCGCCACGACCATTTGTAAACGGGGAGAGCGTTTGATCCGGTCGGGAAAAGTCCGACACACCTCAACATCTGGTATAATTTAGGCAGCATTCAGAACGGGAGGGGTGGACATGAAACGCTGGCGCTGGTTGGTTATGGCGACCTGCATGTGCCTGGGTTCCCTGGCTTACGCACAAAACCCGGAAGCCGAATGGCGGATGGACGAATGCGGATGGTCCGGCACCTCCGGTGAAGTTGCGGATTCACGAGGCAATGGGTATGACGGTGTTGCGGTCAACGGTGCCAATACGACCAATGGAATGTTATGCAACGCAGGACAGTTCAACGGCAGTACGCAATATGTTTCCATACCGAACGCCGACTTCGGTTTTGGAAATCGCATGTCTGTTTCGGCATGGGTCCGTTGGGACATCGACCCCTCTACCGGCCAGAACCATGCAAATATCATCTCCAACAATACCGCCTCGCAGATAGATGTCGGCCAGTTCTGGCTTCAACATGACAATGGCAACCAGCATTTTCAGTTTGCCGTCACTACGACCAATTCACGTTACGTCGTAAACTCGACCACCTCTCCCCAGCAAGGGGTCTGGTATCAAGTTGTGGGCGTTTATGATCGAAACCGTATCCGTATTTATGTAAACGGTAGCGAAGAAGGCGAGGTCAATACCAATGGTGACGTCATTGATTATGACCCATCCTATCTCCTCACAATCGGCCGCTGGGCATACACCGGTTTCAGCCGTTCATTCAGTGGACAGATTGACGAAGTAAAAGTCTATGATCGGCGGTTGAGAGACAATGACGTCCAGGATTTGTATGACAACGAATCCAATGGCAGAAACTACGACGACTCCCAACGGACCTGCCCGGTATGTAACCCGGAGTTGTACCATCATATGGACGAATGTTCGTGGGATGGGACAAGCGGTGAAGTGCTGGACAGCTCGGGTAACGGATATGATGGAACAGCGTTCAACAATGCCACAACGATCAATACCGGAATTGTCTGTTACAGCGGGACCTTCAACCGTTCCACAAGCATGGATTACGTGGTGCTGGACAACCGGGCAATCGACGGCGCCGATGACTTCACGTTCATGACATGGTTCCGCACACCGGACGCCGGAACTCAGGGCATCATATCCGGAGCATCCGCGTCTAACGCCAACAGCTGGCTGCTGTTTCAGGATAGCGATGACCGCTTCAGTACGTATATTTACAACGATACCGAACGATACGACCTGCCCTACAGCATAAACCATGACAGCTGGCACCATGTGGCCTGGGTACGGGAAGGGAACAGGGAATACCTTTATCTGGACGGCAACCTGGTAGATAGCAACAACCGCACCACCGCAACAATTTACGTGGACAGCGGCGGTCTGATGGTGGGGCAGGAACAGGACTGTGTGGGCGGCTGTTTTGACAGCTCCCAGGCATTTATCGGTGAACTGGATGAACTGATGATCTATCAATCGGCACTTTCATCCACACAAATCCAGACGATCTATTCGAACCAGGCAGCAGGTCTTGAACCGGACGGGTCCAGTCGTTCCTGTTCCGCCTGTGATCCGCTGGCCGACTGGCACATGGATGAATGCAGCTGGTCAGGAACTCCAAATGAGGTGGAAGACAGCACGGTAAACGGATATCACGGCATGGCCGTGGGTGGAAATATCACCGACGATACCGATCCCCTCCTCTGCCGGTACGGTGACTTCACCGGTACAGGTTACATGATGTTAAACAACACCCTGACCCTGCCTACAACCTGGACGTTTCTCAGCTGGGTCAAGTTCCCCCTTGACCCCAGCGATCATGCCACCGTAGGTGGATATGGCAACGTTTTTATCTTCGGATCGGTCATCGGTGCCGGTGATCTGGCTCTGATTTACAATTCCGGAGGCACCAACCTCAGATGGGGTGTGTACGACAACGGCGGAGGAATCAGTGCTGCAGATTTCCCGGATTTTCTGACGGGGTGGCACCATATTGCCATCATTGCCAGATCGGATGGCAGTACCGAGTTGCTGCTGGATGGAAACTCCCAGGGAACAGTCAATCGACGCACCAATGGCGTTCTGCAATATGTCGGCACCTCATCCGACGACCCCCCGGGCCAGACCATGGGTGGCGGAATGGACGAGGTGAAGATTTTTGCCGGAGAACTCAGTACCAGCCAGATCAATCAGATCATCGCCAATGAGCAGGCCGGAACGAACTGGGATGGTACGGCTCGCACATGTGATTCCTGCGGTCCGATTGCGGACTATCGAATGGATGACTGTATCTGGGAAGGTGTGTCCGGTGAAGTGGTGGACAGCAGCGGCAACGGCTATGACGGCGTGGCAAACGATGCTCTGACCGTTGATGGCGGCTTTCTGTGCCGTGCAGGCCAATTCAATTCCGGCGGGGCAACCGGTGAGTACATCTCCCTGCCGGCAGCCGTAGCCGACGGCCTGCAGGATTTCACATTCAACACCTGGGTGAAGCCGGAGGACACCGGCGCCCATACCCTGGTCTCCGGTGCAGCCAGTGGAGCACCGGACGCAATTAATCTGTATCTGCCATGGAGCACCCTGCTGATTACGTATCTGAATGATGCATTTCAGAACTGGTATTTTATCCCCGACCTTGCGAACGGGTCCTGGCACATGGTGACCTGGACACGCGAGAATAACACCGAGTACATCTATGTGGACGGTAATCTGGAGGCCTCGGGAACGGTAACCACAGTGCCCGTCACGGTTGAATCGCTGATCCTGGGTCAGGATCAGGACTCCGTCGGTGGTGGTTTCGATGACAGCCAGGCGCTTCGCGGCCTTCAGGATGAAGTTACGTTCTGGAATACAGCACTGAGCAGCGCTGAAATTGGGGGTCTGTACAACAACCTGACCACCGGTAACAACTGGGACGGCACCACCCGTAACTGCAACAGTTGTATCGTAGTATCGTATTATGAAACCCAGCATGACGGCTCCGCCGTCTGCTGCTATCCGGAACGGGTTCATCTGGTGGTGCGGGATGGATCAGGCGGGGTCGTCACCGGGTTCACCGGTACGGTTCAATTGTCCACTTCTACAGGCAACGGCACCTGGTTCACCGCTTATCCGACCTTGACCAGTGATGATCCGGCCCAGGGGACATTAACCGACCCGGCCAGTGACGACGGATCCGCAACCTACACATTCGCCGCAGGAGATCTGGGTGAGGTCAGTCTGTTCCTGAGGAACTACCATGCCGGCCCGTTAACAATCACGGTCACGGACGGCACCTTTACCAATGCGGGCCATAACGGCGGACCGTTGACGTTCAGTCCGCAGGGTTTCGTGATCAAAGACAGCACCGGCAATGATATTCCCAATCAGATATCCGGGTATCCCTTTACCGTTACCGTCCGGGCGGTGGGACTGGATCCCGCCACGGGAGAATGCGACGTACTGGATTATGACGGCAGCCACACCCTGACGGGGACACTGTTCTACGACACACCCGCCTCCGGAACCAGAAGCCTGTCGCTCGCCGGTCAAACCGTCAGTGCGGCCGGTAACCTGATCAATCTGAACTTCACAGGCAACGTAGCCAACGTAGCGGCTCAGTACGATGATGCGGGTCGGATTTTCTTCCGGCTGCATGATTCGGACATGGGCTTCACCGGCGATTCCAACCTGTTCGTGGTCAAGCCGTGGGCTTACGCAGTCTGGGCAGACGGCAACCCGGAAGCGACGGACGCATCCGGACCTGTGTTTACCGAGGCCGGAGAGAATTTCACGTTGCATGTGCGATCTGTCTGCTGGCAGGCTGCCGACGATACCGATAACAACCTGGCCGTGGATGCAGGGGCTGATTTGCTGGATAATATCGTCACCGTCAACTACAACAACACGTTCTCTACTTCCCACACCCTGGTACTCCCCTCCGGGGGTCAGCCAGGCTCCTTGAATGGAGCACCCAATAACATGGTCAGCGGCAGTGCCAACGCAACCGGTGTCACCTTCGACGAAGTGGGAATCATCACTATATCTGCAGATTCAGCCGATTATCTCGGTTCAGGGGCAGTCTCCGGCACGTCCGGTAATATTGGACGTTTCACACCAAAATACCTGCTGGTTGAGGCATTCAATCAACTTCCTGCCTGCAGCGGAATTTTCACCTATGCCCAGCAACCCTTCTCCATCTCGGCGACCATTCGCGGTGTCAAACAGGACGGCATTACCACATCCAATTATGTCGATGGATTTGCAAAATTGCGGGCATCCGATATCGCACTGGCCGTGAGTATCGGAACCGGCACGTTGACTGCCACTCCAGCTGCACTGAACTTCATTTCCGGTTCGACTCCCTTGAGTGCCACCAACAGCCGCTATGGCTGGGGAAGCCCCCATGATCCGGAAAACGCAACCCTGGCAATTTCCGGTGCTGACAGCGACAGCGTTCCGCTGGTAGCCGACACAGCGGGGACGACTCCTGCAACCAGTAATTCCGTCAACTATCGCTACGGCCGTCTCCAGGTCATGGACACCTACGGTCCGTCCGATCAGGCGCTCCTGGTGCCCATCCAGGCCCAGTATTATTCGGCCGGCGACTATGTGCTGAATACGAATGACAGCTGCACCGCCTATGTGCTGGGCGATTTTACGCTATCCAACTGGGGAGGGAATCTGGATGCCACCGACACCACCCCCGTCTCGGTCACCACAATAACGGGCGGCATCGGCTCGCTCCTGTTGAGTGCGCCGGGTTTGGGAAATGAAGGGACCGTGATGATCACACCGTCCGCACCGGCATGGCTCCAGTTTGATGCCGGGATATCCACGCTGGGTATTTACCGGGGGGATGACCGCGTCATTTCATGGGAAGAGATTCAGAAGTAGAGAACCGGAGCTATTTGACCGGAGCGATCCGCTCCAGCCAGGAAACACCTTTGGCCCCGGTGTAAGTATCCGGCCGTTCATAGACAGCATCGGCCAGTGCTTCATCTACGGACACGAAACGCCAGCCGCCGTTCTCCAGATGCGTCAACAGTTCGTCCAGATAGTCCGCGTTAATCCGGTTCATGTGAACCAGCAGGATATGAGGGATTTCCCGTCCCACCTTTCGGTCGGCAAGTTCCCGGGAATGGCTCACCTGCTCCAACATGTGGGCCAGGTATTCCCTGCCGATCCCGGCAGCACCCTCCGCATCACCGGCATCCAATGCGGCTTCATAACGGGTATCGAAGAGGTAGTCATCATTGTCGATGGTCACCGGGACCACCCGGTATCCCTCATCCTTCAGCCAACCGGAGACGGTTTTCCGCTTCTCCGGGTCCTGTCCCCGGTGCAGCATGGGATACCGGAAATACCGGTCCGGACCGGCCAGATTACCCAGCACCCGGTCACAGTTGTCGATGTCCGCTACAAATTCTCCGGCACCGGTCCGGTTCAGATCCGGATGGGAAAACGTATGGTTGCCCAGCCCGTGTCCCGCATCCCG
>DAINNF010000117.1:0-8655 GCA_036736005.1 Acidobacteriota bacterium | reverse complement strand
TTCTTTGGCCGACTGATACGCGTGAAACGCGGCCCGCAAATCATCACCCTGCTCCCGTCTGTACTGAACAAACGCAGCCCAGGACTGGAGCGCTTCTTTTGTGTCATCAGACATGAAATGTTCCATGCCGCAGGCATCAGAAGAGGCTACTTCATCCGGCAACTGCAGGAAAAAGCGCAGAAACCGGTACAGTGTCTTGTGTCGTTCATACACGCCCAGCGCCCGCTCTCTACCCTTTTCCGACAGGGTCACTTCGCCATACCGCTCATACTCCACGTAACCTTTCACCTTCAGCGTCTTCAAGGCTGAAATGACAGATGGCGTTTTAATATCCAGCGCTTTCGCAATATCCGTCGTTTTAACCCGTCCCAGACGGATGCCCAGCATATATATCTGTTCCAGATAATCTTCCGCTGTATGGCTCAAATCCATGGCAGCCCCCTCCATGTTAGTACGCCCTATATTGTATGGACTCAACCTATTTTTCGCAAGAGAAAGAATATTTTTGAAACCGCACGAAGCATACTGATGTTACTTATCTCTCTGTTGTACTATATGTTGTAATCTTTCCAGGAATCATTCTTATCGATATATTTCACAATATAACTATTGACAGGATTGTTCACTTTTCTTTATTGTTAGGACGCCCTATTTTACAAAGTCGGACAAACTCACTCGTTTGGCAGGACTGAGGTTATCAAACATTGATATAAAAGGGGGACTCATGTTCAATCCCACTTGTTCGTTCAAGACACTGGCGCGGTTTCTCGTTTTTATTGCATTCCTTGGTTCTCTCATCACGATTTCAACCCCTGTTCAGGCCAGAGAACACCTCGTTTTCAAAGGAACGGTCACCTTCGTGGCTTCCCTTTCAGACGACCTCGATCACCAGGTTCCACACTATGCGGATTTCTCCGGTCACCGGGACGCGGTCTCGCTTCGTGAATCAGCAATCGAATTGACGGTGGCCCTCGCTGGCGTACAGATCAACGCCGCCGTGGACTTCATGGGTCCCGGGATTCAGCTGGTTGAACTGTCTGCACAATGGCAATATGAATCGTTCACGTTCCTTGCGGGGAAAGCCGAAAACCTCGTGGCCACATCCGAGCAGAGCCTCTTTTACGATGGATATTTCACTTCCGGCGGCATTCAGACAGGGTCACGTGCCAATCAGAACCAACTCCGCATCACATGGAAGCCCTCTTCTGATCTTTCGCTCGCTGTTGCTCTGACCGACGAAAAGGCCGTTTCGGGAGGCACCGATGGTCAAGACTTCCAACTGGACGGACCTGCCCTGGAAGCCAGTGCACGTCATACGAGCAATCTGGCTGAATTGCGAATTGCGACGCACCGCGGACAAATGCGTCTGGAAACCGGAGAACGCTTTCGTCCCTCGCTTCTTATATCAGACCTGAAGGTTCACCTACCTTTCGCACTTGATCTATATTTTGCTGCCTACAGAAAACAGGCCGGATCTCAGTTTGTACCGCTGGATCCAATCCTGGACTATATACGAACACCTTCAGGCAGGATCTCTGAGGTTCAGGCAACCGGAAGCATGGCACAACTGATTCTGGACCGGCCCATGATATCCGCATGGATCGGCATCGGCGAATACCGTATTTCCGATGCTGCACAGCATGCATTAAGCCGGATCCCGGAAACGCACGTGCTGGTCCGCAATGAACGCCTATCCGCAGGAATCTGTTGGAAGCCCACGGAGCAATGGCAATTGGGACTGGAATTCGCCACGTTTTCATCCGATCATCTGGAGTCCGGCCATCTCACCCACGGAGCAGGATCCATATTCGTCTGCAGGCTATCCCGTTATTTCTGATTTGAATCAGAGAGCCGTCATCTGCCAGGACCGGAACACCTTGTATGACGTCTTTGTGTCCGCATCCGTTGTCCCGGTCGGCTGCCTTGTGTTAGAATACTTCAAATGAACGGTTTGAGGAGGTTGCATGGATCTCAAACGCTTTGAGAAAGCCCTTCAGCATCTGAATAAGGGCAAACTCAAAGAAGCCAGAAAGATCTTTTCGGAGCTTGCATCAAAAGAAGAAGACCCGGTATTCAGGGAGCGATGCCGCTCCTATATGCGGCAATGCGACATAAAGGAGACCGTCCAGGAGACAGGTGATCGGGATCCTTACGCCCGTGCCGTGTTCCTGTCCAATGCCGGCAGACATGAGGAGGCGCTGGATATCCTGTCCGATCTGGTTCGTTCCAGACCAAAGGATGATGGGCTGCTCTTCATTCAGGCATGCATTCTCGCGGCCTCCGGTAAAGACAGCAAGGCACTGGAAACCCTGAAACTCGCCGTCAAGTTGAACCCGGAAAACCGGATTCATGCGATGAATCACGAAGACTTCAGTGATCTGAAACAGCAGGTGATTGCACTGTAAGAGAGACAATGAACACAACAGTTCTTATCCTGGCAGCGGGCGACAGCACACGCATGAAAAGCAGCCTGGCCAAGGTATTTCATCCAGTGGCCGGTCTGCCTATTCTGTATCGTCTGTTGAATTCAACTCTGCCTGTGTCAGACCGGACAGGCATCGTACTGGGCCGGAATTTTGAATTCGCCAAAGCCAATCTGTCATCGCGATTTCCTGATCTGCATCTGTTCCATCAGCAACACCGTCTGGGGACCGGTCACGCCGTTCTTCAAGCTTCGGATCTCTTCAACAATACGGATGCCGATCACTATCTCCTCATCCTGCCCGGTGACCTTCCCCTTCTGACTACGGACACACTCCGGAAGTTCATCAGGGATACGAAACAGGCAAAGCCAGCCTGCTCCATCCTCGCTTTTGAGCCCGACGATCCCAGCGGGTATGGCCGCCTTGTAGTTGATAATGGGAAATTTACCGGCATTGTGGAAGAAAAGGATGCGGACACCGATCAGAAGCGGATCCGAACTGTCAACAGCGGCGTATATCTGATGCAGGCATCACTGCTGGACACCTATCTGAACCGATTGGAAAACACAAATGCTCAGAAAGAATATTACCTCACGGATATACCCGGCATGATGCAGCGGGACGGTCGAAATGTTGTCGTACACACCGCACCTGATGCCAATGATCTCATGGGTGTCAACAACCGGATTCAACTGGCCCGGGCCGATCAAATCGCCGTGGCACGTCATCGGAACAAACTGATGCTCTCCGGCGTTACCATGATTTCCCCGGAAACCGTTCGCGTAGAGGAAACCGTCCAGGTAGATCCCGATGTCGAATTGCATCCCAATTCACAGCTCCTGGGCCATTGCGTTATCCGCTCTCACGTCACCATCGGTTCCGGAAGTATCCTCCGGGACACGCAGGTCGAATCCCATGTCCGCATTCTTCCCTATTGTGTAATCGAAAAAAGCGTCATCGGATCTCACAGCCAGGTGGGTCCCATGGCCCATCTCCGTCCGGAAACGCATCTCGGCAGCAACGTCAAGGTGGGCAACTTTGTTGAAAGCAAGAAGGCCCGTCTCGGTGACGGCGTGAAAGCCTCCCACCTCTCTTATCTGGGGGACACGGAAATCGGATCTGAAACCAATATCGGTGCGGGTACCATTACCTGTAATTATGACGGGGAGCAGAAGCATCTCACCCGGATTGGTCACCACGTCTTCATCGGTTCCGACACCCAGCTGGTTGCACCGGTTTCCGTCGGAGATTATTCCTATGTCGGAGCCGGATCAACCATTACAAAGGACGTGCCCGCCTGTGCATTGGGGATTTCACGGTCCAAACAGACCAATATCCCCGACTGGCCCCGTAAAAAGGGAAAGAAATGCAACAATCAGAACTGAAAGGCTCCATCAATCTGATGGCCATCGCCGACATTCTGCAGTGGATCAATCAGGGCGGTAAGACCGGGCTGCTGCGCATGCAGGGCCGCCGTTTTCAGAAAACCATTTATTTCCGCGAGGGAAATATCATCGCAACCGGATCGACCAATCCCAAAGAGTATCTGGGCCAGTTTCTAATCAGTTACGGAAAAATAACGGAAGAAGGTTTGAAATCCGTACTGGAAGCCCAGGAAAAAAGTGACCTTATGCTGGGCAAGATTCTGGTGGATGAAGGAATCCTGACCCTCACGGAAATGAAAATGTTCCTGAAACTCAAAGCAGAAGAATCCCTCTATGACATTTTTCTCTGGGATGAAGGCGATTTTGAATTCATGGAAGATCTTCAGATAGAAAAAGAGCTGATCGAAATCAACCTGAATGTCACAAGTGTCATCCTGGAAGGCGTCCGTCGCGTAGATGAATGGAAACGAATCCGTGAAATCATTCCGGACGGCACATACGTTCCCGTGATCAAGACGGACATGGTTATTGAAGCGCTCCCCCTGTCCACAAACCTGACCAAACTGCTTCGGGCTGTAAACGGGCGAAAATCCGTCGATGACATCAGCATGGAATTCAGGTCCTCCAATTTCATCGTTTTCAAAAACCTTTTTGAGTGTTATCAGAATGGTTATATCCGTCTGAAACAACCGAGAAAGATCATTCAGGAGACCATGGAAGAAGACGTAAACCGGAAGATTGATGCATTGATGCAGCAATCCCTCATGGAGGCGTGGACACTGGGGCAAACATTCCTGGAAAAGTACCCGGAATCAGAAATGGTGCAGAAGAAGATGGCCGGCATCCGGCAGAAAGCAGATGATGTAACCCGTAGAGGGATTGGCATTCCAGTTCTGGATGTACCGCTGAGTGATCTCACCAATACGGATCTCTCACCGGAGGAAGGTTTTCTGGTTTCGCGCATCAATGCCAAATGGGATATCAACGCCATCATCAAAATCTCCCCCATTCCCGAAGACCGGGCGAGAATCATATTTGCCGATCTCCTCGTGAAAGGAGTACTGACGTTCGATGACGCATCAAACGCCTCTGGATGATTTTGAATTTCAACCTGCAGCGGAAATCCGGAAAGAACCGCCACCCCCCAGACGCCGTAAATCTGAACCCGCTGAAAAGACCGGTACCCGCTGGCATATCTGGTCGGGTCTGGCACTTTTCTTCTTTGCATTTGTATTACTTGCGTTCTTCCATTTGAGCGAATCCAAACGAATGCGTCTCGAAAACCGCGCCCTGATTTCTCAACGGGACACGGCACTGGCGCAGGTAAACCAGCTGAAGGATGAACTGGATTCAATTGAAACGAAACTGAAAGATCTCAATCGTCAATTCAACAATTCCAGGCAGGGCAAAGAAAAACTCCTGCAGACCATTGAAGATCTCAGAAATGGACTGGATCAACGGGATCGAACAATCACGTCCCTGGAGAAAAAGAACCGCGCTGCGGGGAAGAAGCTGGAACAGGCAGAGAACACCATCGAGCAACGGGACAAAACCATTCATGAACAGAAACTTCAAATTGACCGGATGACAGAACAGAATACGGAACTGCAGGCAAAAATCGAACCCCTGCTGGACGAATCGGACAAGCTGAAACGACAACTGAACACGGTTCAGAGTGATCTCTCCAGGGAAGGGGAAGCATCCAGACAGATCATCAGTGAGCTCCTCGAAAAGGACCGGGCTATCTCGGACCTCAAGAACCAGGTTACGGCATTGAAAAATGACCGGGATCACTGGAAGAAGACGGCCGAACGTGAAAAGCGGGTTGAGGAAGGCGACCTCGTTCCGCTCGATGAGCACGTCACACCGGCGAAGCCCCTCGTCCATCCGCCTGTACTGGTCGAACGTAAAGGACTCTTCGGGAAAGTCAGTGGTTTTGTCATGGTGAATGCCCGTATTGATGAGGTCGGCCGCGTCCGAAATGCAACCTACCTCCAGCATAAACTTGAAGGTGATGTGGAAGCTGAAACCATTATCAACCGAGCTATGCAAACCGTCATGCAGTGGAAGTTTGTTCCGGCTCTATATGACGACCAGACCAAGGTGCAGGTCTGGCAGGCGGTACTGGTCCCCGTCCGGAATCAGTGATTTCAGTTAACTTTATCTTGTTCAGGACGGCAAGCCTGCCATGAAATCACTGCGAACCTCCCTCCTGTATTACCGCAGTACATGGATGTTCCTGGCATGGGAATTCATTGCTCTGATTCTGATCGTTGGTGTGCTCCTGCCCTACCTCCAGTATCGTCACAATGAAGATCAAACACAACAAGTTGCGCGACAGACTGTATCCGCATTCTGGTACAGCAATTCGGATATGGACCTGCTCTGCTATGAGTGGGCGACAAGACCGGAATTAACCCAAATGGTCTCGGATCCCGAAAACGCTTCAGTTCCGTCCATTTTCAACGAAACGGTCTGCGACGAGTTGGATATTGATATTCTCCTGTTACTGGACACGAATCACGAACCCCGTGTCCAACTGACTTCGCGCAACGGGTTGAAACGTCGCTTCCCATACGAGATGCGAAACGGTATGTTGGAGAAACTATACGAACTGCTGATTCATTCCGGCTTCCGCATGAAACATGTTGTTCTGCTCGAGAATCAACCTTTCTATGTCCTGTCTCTCCCCGTTCGTCTGCCGGACGATCCCGTCCTGCATCAACGATCACAGGGATACCTCGTATTTGCCAGACACCTGGATCGCAGCGATGCAGGCAAACTGTCCCTTCTTCTGCAGAAACCGGTAACGCTGGACCGCTGGTCCGTTGACCACCTTCCCTTTTCCAGCCGGGAACACGTGAACATTCAGAAATTGATCAGTGGGCAGAACACATTTGAAGTCTCAGGATCCCGACTGAACATCTATACCACCGTTCCGGGACTCGAACGAAATACAGGAATTGCCATTCGGGTAACCGATACGGAAACCGCACCATTCCTCTCCCGAACCATCATCCTGTTAACCGCCGTGGGGCTTTTCCTGATCAATCTGCTCATGATACTGCTCCACATACGTACAAGAGAACAGATTCGAATGCGCCTTCAGTTAATGGTCCGGATCGTCGACAGGATATCCGGACGCCTGTTCATTCGGTCACGCGCCAATCCACCGTCGGACGAAATCGAAGAACTTCATACACATCTGGACAATCTATTCATGAATATTCAGCGAATGCAGAAGGAACGCTCCCTGATGCATGAACGTGACGTCATCAAAGAAAAACTCGTCTCAGCCGGACGCATTGCCGCCGAGCTCTCCCACGAGATTCTGACTCCTATACGCGTAATCCGCAACTGCCTGGCACCCCTGGAAAGAAAGCTGACAGGTGCCGAATTCGATGAGCGTGATCGTCGCATGTTTACGTTACTGAACAGAGAACTGGATGAAATGGAAACACTGGTACGAAACCTCCTTCAGTTCTTCCGGGAGGAACGTATTGAAGGAGAACCCGTTCGCCTGTCGCGTATCATCCGTAAATCGGTAGATCGCTTTAATCAGGTTGCGGGAACCAGTGGACCTGAGTTTACCGTACAAACCATACCGGATGGTCAGGTTTTTGTTTCCGAACACCAGTTGGAACAGGTTCTGTTGAATCTGTTCCAGAATGCCCGTGATGCCGGCTCCGGTCTGGTCGAAGTTTTTACGTCCATTCTGAATGAAAACATTCTGGTACATGTCATTGATGACGGGCACGGTATACCCGACCATGTCAGGGCTCACATTTTCGAACCGTTCTACACCCGGAAAAAAAAGCGTGGAGTGGGTCTTGGACTGAACATCAGCTATAATATCGTGAGGAACTATGACGGTGAATTATACCTGGAACGACACGAAAATAACCGGACACATTTTGTGATTCGACTGCCATTAATGGAAGAGATTCATGGAACAACCGACAATTCTGATCGTCGATGATGACCCGGATGTGCGCGAAAGCTATACGTATTTTCTTGAAGATGCAGGCTACCGAACCATCCAGGCGGAGTCCCGACGCGAAGCACTGGAACAGCTCCAGCATCACACGTGTCATGTGGCATTGCTGGACATGAAGATGGAGGGAGAGTCAGACGGGATTCTCCTCAACCAGACCATTCGAGAACACTTTCCCGAAGTGGAAACCGTTATTGTCACAGCCTATGCCGGCTACTCGTCAGCGGTGCAGGCCCTGAAGGATGGAGCCGTGGACTATCTGTCCAAGGCCTCATCCAATGATGAAATTCTTCGTGCCATACGCCAGGCACTGGATCGCAGAACGCAACGTCTGATGTCGGATGAAGCAACTGATTCGCAACCCGAAATTTCACTGGGACTGGTCTGCAATCACAGCTTCCTGCGCGAAGGAATGCTTCATTTTACTGCGCAGAACCCCATTTATCAGCTTCAACAGCACTTTCGTAATATCCAGGAACTGACGGTAAGCCGTGAAGTGGAACCGGTTGATATCATCATGATCTGCGCTTCCTGCAATTTTCCGGAATTTGCCACGGCGACAGCCGCTCTTCACAGACTCCACCTCATGATGCCGGATGCCATACCGGTTCTTCTGCATCATCGCTATTCTATGGAAGAGAAGGCCAGACTGCTCGAACTGGGTGTCAAAGGTTTCCTCCCTGATGAACTGGATGAAGAGGCACTCCTTCATGCATTGACCCGTTTAATGGCAGGGGAAGTCTGGGCGGGTCGAGCCGAAATTTCCATGGCGCTGGACCGCGTCCGTTTGCAGACAGGATCGGGCAAATCCCACACGGTAAATGAACAGCCGGACCTGGGTGCGCTCACGCCA
>DAINNF010000116.1:0-8688 GCA_036736005.1 Acidobacteriota bacterium | reverse complement strand
GAACTGTCTGCAAAGGACGAAAGGGTCCAGACCGTTTTCCTGGAGGAAAATGTCGGTCCCGCACGTGCACGAAACGCGGGATTGAGCTGCGCGAGGGGCCGGTTTATCGCGTTTCTGGACAGCGATGATTTCTGGGCGGAAGACAAGCTGGAAAAACAGATTGCATTCATGCGTGAGAACGGCCATGTACTCAGTTATACGGCCTACATCAGGATTCGGGAGGATGGGTCACGATCGGGGACAGTGAATGTTCCGGAGCGAATTGACTATCGTGGTCTTCTCCGCAGCAACGTGATCGGCATGCTGACAGCCATTTACGACAGAGAGAAGCTGGGTTTGCGATTTCTTCCTGATATCCTGAAACGCCAGGACTATGCGTTGTGGTTGTCCATCCTGCGGGAGGGTTATACGGCTCATGGATTCAACGAACCACTGGCATCGTATCGTGTCAGGAGTTCTTCCGTGTCACGCAATAAAATTCTGGCCGCCCGTTACCAGTGGCGGGTTTATCGGGATTTGGAACACCTTTCCCTGCTGAAGAGCTGCTGGTATTTCGCGCATTACGCTCTCAATGGGATCCACAAGAACAGAATCTGACTCGGGAACGTATCTTTGTTCAGCGTGCCTCCGCGCGGACGATCTGAAATCCCCCGTTGAAGCATTCTTTCAGCGATTCTTCCAGATTGTATCGCGGGCGATAGCCCAATGCCCGGATTCGGGAGATATCGGCAAATGACCGTTCAATGTCCCCGGGCCGGTGTGGTTTGAAGTTGATTGCAGCCTGTTTACCGGAGATGGCTTCCAGTGCCTGAACAATATTCAGGATAGACGTTTCTCTTCCGGTGGCGACGTTGTACACGTTTCCATTGGCGGCCTCATGACGCATCACGAAACGGGTGGCGTCCACCACGTCCCGGATGTATACAAAATCCCGGGTCTGGTGTCCGTCCCCGTAAATGGTAACCTGGGGTCGTGCTTCCGTAAATGCATTCATGAACAGGGAAATAACACCGGCATCCTGGGCCTGGCCGTTCTGCCGGGGACCGAATACATTGAAGTAGCGCAGGGCCACTGTGGGAACGTTGAAGAGTTTATAGTATGTCAGCATATACTGTTCCGCGCAGAATTTGTCAATCCCGTATGGGGAAATGGGCCGTGTGGACGCATCTTCCCGGATCGGCAATCCGACTTCTTCGCCGTAAACGGCAGCTGAACTGGCGTAGACAAATCGCTTCAATCCGCCGATCTGACGGGCTGTTTCCAGCAGGCGGATCGACGCTTCGCAGTTGACGGTATGGGTGCGGAATGTGTCACTGACGGACTGGTTGACGGATGCAATGGCGGCCAGGTGGACGATATAGTCAAAGCGGGTGTTCTGAAGAACGTGCTCAATCAGAGACAGTTCGGCAATGTCTCCCTGGATAAAATCCACATTGGGATGATGCATGGGCAGATTGTCCAGCGTTCCGGTGGACAGATCATCCAGTACCGTGACCCTGTATCCATCGTCCAGGAGGCTTTCCACCAGGTGAGAACCAATAAACCCCGCTCCGCCCGTAACCAGTACGCGTTCCATCTATCGTCCTTTCGGCATGCCCGTGGCAGCCCGTATAATCTCCACACCCCATCCTGTAGGCGTCACATCTCCGTTAATAGTAGCATGCCGGATGCGACGAACCAACAGTGAAGGGGTGCCACAGGGTCGGAATCGGACAAATGTGAGATGTCTCACGGTTCTATCCCTTCCCGTTCCGGGTTTCATCCGTTTGCGATCGCAACAGTTTCTGAACCACCCCACGCATCTCCAGAAGAAAGGAATAGTAGCGGTCGGAACGGAAATCCGGAAACGTCCAGGGGAAGGATTCAACCTTCTTTTTTCCCAGTAGGAGGGTCAGATCCGCGCAGATTCCACTGCCCAGGTATATCTTGTGGCCCCGGAATTTCTCGGATGCCAGAACCAGCTTGAACAGGTCCAGATAGCCGGGATCCAGGTTCACCGTCCGTCGGTTACCCGTTTTCAGCATTTCCTCAACCGCAAGACAGGCCTGTTTGACGGGGATCATCGCTTCCGCCGATTTCAGGATTCCCTGCACATGAAACATACGGTAAAGCGGTTTTCCCATTTCAGACTCATAGTAATCCGTGAAGTCGAACAGAAACTCCGGACTTTCATATCGAAAAGGTCCGAGTCGTTCTTCCAGCAGACGAACCGCCTCGCGATGGATGTCGTTTTTTCCATAGAGAACGGATACGAAGTGAAGCACCGGAACAAGAGTCCCTTTTGGATAACTCATGCATCTTCCTTCCGGATACGGTGAATCTGAGAACCTGCAAGGGATCGCAGTTGCCGGTTGACAGTCACACGCAGTGTCAGATCCGGGTTGTATCCTTCAAAAACTCCGGTCAAAGATCTACCGTTTTCCTCAAACCGGACATGATCCCCTGAAACAAGCCAGCTCAACCGATGGAGGTCTACCACCAGCTTTTCCGGTAT
This sequence comes from Acidobacteriota bacterium, assembly GCA_036736005.1. Taxonomy (GTDB): domain Bacteria; phylum Acidobacteriota; class Holophagae; order Thermotomaculales; family Thermotomaculaceae; genus DAINNF01. The sequence goes on along the minus strand of DAINNF010000116.1, from coordinate 6,194 downwards.
GGGATCGTGCATGGCGGCATGTATCGTTGACATGACCCCTGCTTCCAGTTGTTCTGTTGACATACCCAACCGGTCGCCGATGACGGCCGCTCCTTCCAGCGGTGCATGCTGGATATTGATTCCGATACCGGCAACTGTAATTGCCTTGCTGGCCTGGATTCTGGATTCGACAAGGATACCCCCGGCTTTCTTGTCGCCGTCCATCAGATCATTCGGCCACTTGATTCGAAGCGCATTACCTTCCATGTGTGGATTCAGGAGGCGGACAAGGTGTACGGCCACGCGGACGGACAATCCCGGCAATTGTGCAGCGGGCAGGATGTCGCCTAAGGAGAGATACAGATTGCCCGGTGGTGACAGCCACGTGTTATTTCCCCTTCCCCGTCCGTCGGTCTGCTGTCCGGCGATCACGGCAATCGGCGCATGGTGTTTCAGTTGAAGGAAGGCTTCCCTGTTGGTGGATCCGGCTGATTCAAGACGAATGGTCTTCATGTTTCATACCTGTCAGACAAAGTTTCCGGACGGGACAGATCGGACACTTCGGCTTGATGGGCTTGCAGATATTCTGACCGTGCTTGACCATTAGTCCGTTGGTTTTTCGGATAATGCTGGACGGTAACAGTTCTTTCAGAACCGGCTCGGACTTTTCAGGCGTATCGGTCCGGATCCATCCCAACCGGTTGCATATCCGATGCACATGGGTATCCACGCAGATTTCCTCCTGTCCGAAACCGTCCGCCAGCACAAGATTGGCGGTCTTGATGCCCACTCCGGGAAGTGCCAGCAGCGCATCTTTTCTGTCCGGCACACGACCCTTCCATTCGTCCCGTATGATGCGTGCAATGTCCCGCAGATTCCTGCCCTTGGTCCTGTAGAATCCGGCCGGGAAAATCAGTTGACCGATCTGTTCCGGGTCCATTTCGGCCAGTTTTTCCGGTCCCGGTGCTGTTTGCAACAACCGGTCCGCCGCCGGTCCGGTGACTTCGTCCTTGGTTCGCAGTGAAATAATGCAGGAAACCAGAATTTCCCATGGGGTACGGAATTGTTCCACCGGCGTCCGGATTCCGGCATACTGCTGTTCCAGTACATGAGCGGTTTCTTCCATCTGCCATCGGAACAGGTCCCGCATAACGGAGCGGTCAATCAGCTGTGCACTGGTGAACAGGTGTCCGGTGCAATCGCAGTCGCTTGATCCGAATCCCTGAACCGTGCGGACACGGGGAGATTCGGAAAGGATCCGGGCCAGTTGGTGTTCCAGCCGGTTGTCAGCCACCAGATAGGGAACGGCAGCGATGAATTGCCACCTTGCTGCAAGATAATCGATGTGCCAGTGAAACTTCTTTCCGGCGGAACGGGAATGACGTTGAATCCGGTTTGACAGTCTATTCATTGCGGATCCGCAGTAATAGTACCATCCCTTTTGAAGGTGAAATATCCGGGAGCCGGTGTCAAGGGACACCGATTTCTTCAGCAATCCCACCAGCAGATAAACACCACGGTCCATCGGTTTCATCAGGCGCCGGGAAGAATCAGGTGGATCCTGGTTTTACGGGGCGGATGGGAAATCCAGGCCAGTCCGCCGGTCCCCTCCAGCTGTCTCTGGATCAGGCGATAGGACGCATCCATCGGGGAGTCACCCAGGTGGTAAACCCGATTGACTTCTACCGTCAACCGTACATAACCCGATTTGGCGGACTTGACGTTTGCCGCCCGGATCACTGTACGGACATCCAGGGACTCCACCAAAGCGGCCAGTTGGGTCGTGAAGGCCGGGTGGGGAATCACCAATTTCAGGGTTTTGCCTGATTCCAGCTCCAGATCCTTGGTCACCTGTCCGGCCACTTTCCTTACCAGGTCATCCACCTTTGTCGTCCGTCCACTCTTCCTGCTGGAAGATGATGGGGTGGAAAGCCGGCTTTGAATGTGATCAACCAGTGCTTCGCGATCCGTTTTGTCCAGATCACTGTCCGCCGCTGCCAGTCCCCAGATCAACCCGCCCGAGGGGCTCCCGGGTGCCGGTTCCGGTGATGAGCCCGTGTGTTCGGACCGGATCAGCGTCCGTACAAAGGCATATGCCATGACGGTGACAATGATCAGTACGTACACATAGTGGAACCGGAATACCGCATCGAGGATGACGGTGACAAACGCAATTGATAACGCTGCAGTCAATGATTTCAAATCCATATCTCTATTTTATGAAATCAACGGGTGTTTCGCAAATCCAAAAAGGTGAGCGAATTGACACAAGAACCGGCAATCGACTATACTGCCTGCCAGATGATCAGAAACGGGAGTAATGCCATTGGAGTAGATGTGTATTTGAGAATGTTGTTTTCTTACTCCATGCGTAGAAAAGCCTACTTGCGCTTTTACAGTAAACCGGGCCGGATGTGGAATCTGATGAAGAAGATGGGCCGTCCGGCGCATGCAAAGCAAATCGGTAAGGCCGTTTTCCGAAGACTGTTTAAAAACGGTGAAACGACGGTCACGTGACGGTCTGACAGAGACAACCCTCAGAAAGTAGCTGAGAAACTGTGGTACTTTTACTAGAATAGCCCTATGAAGCGTATTCGGCGACGAACCGTAATTGTTCTGTTTCTGCTGTGTCTGACTCTTGGCGGTTATCTGGCTGTCAACTGGCTGGCCGATGATCTGGCAGAAACATCCATCATTCTCAATATTCTAGGTATCCTAAATGTTGTCCTCATCGTGATTCTGCTTTTCATGTTGCTGAGGGGGATCGTGCGGCCATTTCTGGAAGGGGCGCGAATTCCCCGGATGAATATTTCGCTTCGGGTGAAGATGACGACGCTGGCCATCCTGCTTGTGATTATTCCCTCGGGTGTGATCGTGGGGATGGGAACCTCTATCATATACAATATTCTGGACAACTGGCACAACCCGGATTTGAACGAAATCATGGAGTCCGCCCGCACCCTGGCCACCACCTATGAAGCGGAGAATGCGCGGGAGACAGCCCACTATGCACAGGCTATCGGAGAAGAGGCAACGCTTCAAATTCTTCAGTCGAAGAGCGAACTTCCGCTGTTCCTGAAAAAACGGATGGAACGGTACCAGCTGTCTTCCATCGAAATTTACCGGAACGGCAACCTGGTCGCCATGATCCGAAACGAGAACCAGCCCCTCCAGTCACTGGAACAGGCGTCGAAGGAGTACCAGAAGGAATTAACCGCTGGGGAGAGTTTTCACAGTGTGACCTCCCTGCCGGTGGGAACGTACGTCCGGTTTGGCACGCTGATGCCGGTGGGGGAGGGGATTTCCGACCGCTATGTCGTGGTAACCGGCCGTCTGATTATCCGGAATCTGACCCGACATGTGGCACGCTTGACGACCGCTTATGAACGGTATCAGAAGACCCAGGACAGTATCCGGTCACTGAAGATATTCAACATCAGCTCATTGTTACTGATTGCGATTCTGGCGATATTCTCCGGTATGTGGGGCGGGTTGAAGTTTACCGACAATTTTCTCAATGCATTCAATCTGCTTCTGCTCGGTACGGAACGGGTTTCCCGCGGTGAATTGGATTTCGGGATAGAGGTGCGGACCCGTGATGAAATGGGACGGCTGATGCAGTCCTTCAACAGCATGATTGATAAGTTGCGGACACATGAACAGGAACTGAGGCTGAGGGCGATCGAACTGGAGAGTGTCAATCAGTTCCTGGAAGACAAGAAGCATTATTTTGAGGCGGTGCTCAATTGTCTGCCCGTGGGTGTTGTGTCGGTGAGCAATTTTGGGAATGTGCTGTCTATCAACGGGTTCGCAAAGGAAATTCTAGGTATCCGCGGACGGGTGGAAGAAGGCACACGGATGTCCGGTCTGCTGAAATCCAGAGGAGGCACGGATACACTGCGACGGATGGTGGACCGGATCACCCAGGATTTTGAGCCCAATCTTCGGCAGAATATCGTCTTTGAGGGGGCGGAACACATCCGGTCGACGGATGTCAGCATTACCCGTCTGACGGACCGGCTGGGAGAGGAAATCGGGTATCTGATCATTATTGAAGATATTACAAAACTGGAACAGGCACAGAAAATGCTGGCCTGGAAAGAAGCGGTTCGACGGATTGTCCATGAATTGAAGAACCCGCTGACACCAATCAAGCTTGCTGCCGAACGGATCCGGTTCAAGGCGGAAAAGGGGACGGACGGATTGCGGGATGTGGTGCTGGACAGTGTCAAACCGATGATTGAAGAGATCATTTCCATGCAGCGGTTGATCGAGAACTTTTCCCGGTATGCCAAGATGCCGCCGCCCCGTCAGGAAGAGGTTGATATTCATAACCTGCTGGATGAGACCATTCATCTGCTGGAGCCGGAAGGGCAGGATGTAACATTCCACAAGCTGTATGCGGATACGGTGCCGGTTTTACGGGTGGACCGCAGTCTCATGAAATCGGCTTTCGTGAACATTATGCGCAACGCATTGGCGGCGATGACCGATGATAACGAAGGCACATTGACTGTCAAGACCATCTATTTTGCTGCGGGACGAAGGGTTCAGGTGGAGATCAGTGATACGGGAAAGGGCATCGAAACGGAGATGAAGGAAAAGATCTTTATCCCCTATTTCTCAACCAAAGCCCGTGGGGACGGTTTGGGACTGGCAATTGTGCACAATATCGTGACGGCACATAACGGCCACGTCTATGTGAAAGATAATTATCCGAAAGGTTCGACCTTCGTTATAGATCTTCCGGTAGCCTGAGAGGGTCTGGAAGTCGGGTGAAGTGTATTGGAGGAGGAAGTTAGTGAATGTGATGATTCTGGCCGGTGGTAGCGGAACACGACTGTGGCCCCTGTCCCGACGCACCCAGCCCAAACAGTTTCTGCAGAACTTTCAGGGAGAATCCCTGTTGAGAAAGGCCGTTCGACGGGCATTGGCCATAGCCGACCCTGAACGCATTGTCATTGTTACCAACCGGGAGTATGAATTCCAGGTTCGGAACCATGTCCGGGAGGAAAATCCCGTCCTGATGAAACAGATCGTCCTGGAGCCGGCACCCCGGAACACGGCACCGGCGATTGCATTGGGATTACGGTGGCTGCTGGAACAGGCCGGAATGGATCTGTCGGAACCCTGCATGGTAATGGCATCGGATCATCTGATTGAACCCCTTTCGGCTTTCCGTGAAACGGTAGAGACGGCTGAACATCTTGCAAATGAAGGATATGTAGTTACGTTCGGCATTGTGCCCACGCGCCCGGAAACAGGGTACGGATATATTCGCCGGGAGGAACGTGTCCTCTTGAATGGACTGTCAGGGTATGGCGTGGCGGCTTTCGTGGAAAAACCGGATTTGAAAACGGCGAGGAAGTATCTGGATGCGGGGACGTATCTGTGGAATTCCGGCATGTTTGCGTTTTCCGGGGAACGATTCGTCCGTGAATTGAATCTGTATCTTCCGGAGGTTGCGTCCGCATTCGAAAAAGGCTATCCCGCGATGCTGGAAGTATTTACCGAACTTCCTTCTGTTTCCGTTGATTATGGCATCATGGAGAAGACGAAACATGCGGCGGTTGTGCCGGCCACATTTTCATGGTCCGATGTGGGGTCCTGGGACAGCTTTTACGAAGTGCTTGGGAAGGATGCTGAATCCAATGTGGTAACCGGGGATGTGCTACCGGTGGATACACGCAATTCACTGATTCTCGGAAATAAACGGTTGATCGCCACTGTGGGACTGGACAAAATGATGATCGTGGAAACCCCCGATGCCATACTGGTGGCGCGTCAGGGTGATGCCCAGAAGGTGAAGACCGTGGTGGAAGCGTTGCAGGCGGAAGAGCGGCGGGAAGTTGATGAGCACGTGACCATTGATCGTCCCTGGGGAAGTTATACCGTCCTGGATGAAAAGCCCGGGAACAAGATCAAGCGGATCGTCGTGCATCCGGGTGAAAAACTGAGTCTGCAGCTCCATCACCACCGGTCCGAACACTGGGTGGTAACCAGGGGAACCGCAAGAGTTACGGTCGGAGACCAGGTAATGGAAATCTCGGTAAATGAGAGCATCTTCGTGCCGAAGGAAACGCGGCACCGGCTGGAAAATCCCGGTAAGGAACCGTTGGAAATCGTGGAAGTACAGGTGGGAGATTATGTCGGCGAGGACGATATTATCCGTTTCGATGATGTGTACGGTAGAGTAAAGCGGAAAAAATAAGCAG
>DAINNF010000115.1:0-8793 GCA_036736005.1 Acidobacteriota bacterium | reverse complement strand
CATCGGAAAGGGGCGACCCGGGCATTCGGGCCGTCCCGCATGAAAAGGGAGACCGGCCAGGTGGTCCTGATACCCGGTTCCATGGGGACGGTCAGCTATATCCTGGAAGGTCGGGACGAATCACGGGAGGCGCTGCATTCGGTGAATCATGGGGCAGGACGTGTTATGGGACGGCGCGAAGCGTTGGGCGTCAAGCGTAAAGGGCGGGTGGTCAGGCCACCGGGGGTAACGGAGTCCGATTTTCAGAAAGCCATGGCGGGGATTGAACTGATTTGTGAGAACCGTCGTACCATTAGGGAGGAAGCGCCGCAGGTGTACAAAGACATCGAGGTAGTCGTTGATGTCGTAGAGCACTTCCGGCTGTCCGACCGGGTCGCCCGGTTGCGGCCACTTGCCGTGCTGAAAGGCTGAACCGGTCGATTCATGCATTACAAACGGGTTGCGCGCTGGTAGAATGAAAAAGAGATTGACAGAATCCGGAGGACGGTAGAACGATGAAGCCCTTTCAGAAAAGTCAGTTCAGAGATTACATGGAGACAATCCTGATTGGTCTGCTCGCTGTGACATTTGCCAAGAGTTTTGTATTCCAGCAGTTCAAGATCCCTACATCATCAATGGAAGACTCTCTTTTGATCGGTGACCATCTGGCGGTAAACAAGTTCATGTTCGGTCCGGTTTCTTTTGCCTGGGAACGGGCCCTGTTCCCCCAACGGGACGTGAAACGTGGGGATGTCATTGTATTTCGTTATCCCAAGGACACGGACGTTGATTTTATCAAACGGGCCATCGGCCTTCCGGGTGACACGTTGGAAGTGATTGACAAGCAGGTTTATATCAACGGGGAACCGTTGGAAGAACCATACACGGTACATAAAGACCCATTCACAATCTATCGGGAAGGACCATTTCGGGTCCGGGATAACTATGGACCGATCCGAATTCCGGACGGGTATGTTTTTGCAATGGGAGACAACCGGGACAACAGCGATGACAGCCGTTTCTGGGGCTTCGTTCCGCGTGAATATATTCGTGGCCGGGCATTTGTCGTATGGTGGTCATACCCCGAGGCCAGAGACGCCTATCGGCAGACAGGTCTTTTCCATTTTTTGAAAGGGGTCGTGGTCAAGGCGGTTACGTTCTTCAACAAGACCAGGTGGGACCGTTTCTTTCTGATAATCCGTTAACTGGAGGCGCTCGTGAGCCGATCCGCCGTCGTCATTGATGATGACATCAGAATCGGGGAACTGGTGCGGCTTCTGGTTGAGAAATGTGGGTTCCAGGTCGATCTGGAACGGGACGGCAACAGTGGTCTTCAGCGGGTTCGAAGCCGGAAGCCGGATCTCGTCATCACCGATATGCTGCTTCCCGGACTGCACGGTCTGGACATCTGTAAAGCCATCCGATCAGACACTCAACTCCGGCACGTGAAGATCATTGCCATGACGGCCGTATTCAGGAGCCGTCAGTTTCAATTGGACGCGCGTGGAGTCCGGTTTGACGCACTCCTGGAAAAGCCATTTGATATCAATAAAATGCGTGATTCAATACGGACTCTGTTCCCCGATGCCTGCAACGAGGCACACGATACGGGGAACGAGGCAGCCAGAGGGTCGGAGGGGCCGGAATCTGAGCGTGAAATCGGAGAATCTCTCATCCATCTGAAGCGGCGCTGGGAGCAATATCGGGTGTATCCGGATCGACGGGAACTTCTCCGGGAAATGCTGGATGAACTGGGCCGACTGACCGGCATGACGGCCTATCGTGGCGACCGTACAGTGAGTGAACTGTTCGCCGAGATGAAGCAGGTGATTCAGGGTGTTGTCAAGAACAGGGGTGCCATCCTGGAAACGGACGCAGCCCGGATGGATCAGTCCGTCAACCAACTGAAGGAGATTCTGGGGATGACTGTTTCGGATGCCGTCCCGCCATCGAATGAACCACGAAAGCAGGCAGACAGGTCGCAAAAAACGACCGCACCCGCGGTGACCCACCTTCTGGAAGAAAGGAATATCCGCAGTGTTTGCCTGATAACGGATGACCCGGAACGTTTCCACAACCTGACGAAAGGGCTGGGTGTATTCGGATATCGGCTGATCCGGAAGGGCTGGCTGGAAGCGGAGGGTGAGTGTCCCGAGCTGCACGCCCTTCTCATTGATCTTCGCAGCTACATGAAGGATCCGGATCCGGAACGCCTCTCGTATGTGGAACAGGTTCGCAGGCATGGCGGAGAGGATATTCCCGCGGTTGTCATTGCCGATCATCCGGCAATCGAGGACCGGATTCTGGAGGAACTGGTTCAGCATGGATGCTGGGACTTCTACACCGACATATTGGATGCGTTCGGCGTAGCCTCTTTTCTGAACCGGATATCTGATGCGGGGGACACGGCGCCGGATCGAATTCTTATAGCAGACGATCAGTCCCTGAGTGAACATGTACAGATTATCCTGAAAGCGAGAGGACTTCTCACGGAGACGGTTCGGGACGTGAAGGATGCATGGAGCACAGTCGAAGCTTTCAGGCCTGACCTCATCATTGTGGGAGAAGGATTGGGAAGACTGACTGCAATTGGCCTGATCCGATATCTTCGCGCGATGGATTCCGCCATGCCCATTGTTGTCATTGCGGAGACTCCGGATGCGGAACTGGTTCACTCCGTTTCTGAAGCCGGCTGTTCGGATGTGCTGCCCCTGGGACTCGCCGAAGATCGAATGGCAATGACACTGCGCAGTCGTATGCGTACCTACCGGAGTGCACGTCGTGCGCGGGACTATGACGGGGTAACGGGTGCATTGCACTTCTCGCGGTGGATGGATTATTTGAAACGGGACCATCGCTGGGCAATGGAGCGGGGTCAAGCGTTTCTGTGTGCCACGATACAACTGGACAACCTGGCGGGCCTTAACCGGCAATATGGAATCGCGTTTTCAGATCGCCTCATGCGGGCACTGGTGGTGATGCTGGATCATCACTTCAAAAGTCGCGCTACCGTCGGTCGGAGTGGGACGGGACGATTCAATATGTATATGGGAGAGCTGGGCAGTCGGGATGCGGCTTCCATGCTGAACGGCTTTGCACAACTCTCTTCCTCGATTCCTTTCCTCCATGAAACGGGAACACTGCAGATCACGGTCAGTATCGGCGCCGCTATGGGCCAGTCCGGGGAGACACATCATCAGTTGCTGACCCGCGCAGAGCATGCATGCAGGCGTGCGCTCGCGCAGGGCGGAAACGATGTCGTAATTCTGCAAAATTGAACGTTAAGCGCCTTTCTTGACGGAATGGATGCGCCTGACAGCTACCACCGAATCTGTGGATAACCAGGATTCTTTTTTGGTCGTTGTGTCAATATGGCACAAGTTGCAGATCGTAACCGCCAGATTTTTTGTCAGATGCTGCCGTTGCCTGTAGACAGGTCTATCTGTATCTGGAGGATACGTGTCATCACACAGTTCCCTCAAAAACTGAGGTAAGCCATTCATTGTGCCTATTTTTTATTGACGACTGTCAAAAAATTGTGATAATATTCAGCCCTATCACCAGTATTTGAACGAGGGTCTCGGTGAGTGGTTTGAGGCGGCTTCTGTGTTCGAAGTCAGCCATTACCTTATTTGCGGGAGGTTACATGAAAAGGTTAGTATTTTCCGGACTGATGGCCGTCCTGTTGATGGCGGGGATGTGGGCCTGTGCCCCGGCGGTTCATACCGAAAGTGATGAATCGCAGCCGCTGGAGACATTTACGACGGCGCTTTTTGATCCGTCTGCAGGGATTATTCCGTTTCCCAACAGCCTGCTGATGGATCGGGCAACCGGTACGGTGAACATCCCCAACCCGGATGGTCTGGATGCGATTGCCAGTGTGAATTCATTGAACGGATTCTCCACAACCGCACCCATGACATTCTATCTGGACGGGGTCCCCAACAGTTCCACAGTCAACTCGAATACCATCAAGGTATTTGATGTCACTTCTGGGGCGGCGGAATTCGGTTCAGAAGTGCCGATTCAGTTCATGGCATTCGATCCGGCCACCGGTGCGCAGACGATGGTTCCCATGACCCCGATGAAACCGCGTCATACGTACGCTGCGATCGTAACGACGGGCGTGACGGATACAAACGGTAATCCGATTGAACCGTCCCAGGTGTTCTACCTGGTCCGCAATTCCAATCCGCTGGTGGATGGCGAGGGTCATTCAACCACCAGTTTGTTGGATGACGCGTCGGCAGGGTTGTTGGAAATGCTGCGCCAGAGCATGATTCCGGTGTTTGATTTCCTGTCTGCGGTCGGAATCAGCCGGTCCCAGGTGGCGGTGGCGTTTACCTTCACAACCCAGAGCACGTATCAGGATATGGTAACCCTGCGGGACCAGCTGGATGACATGATTGCCAAGGCGGCACCGCAGCCGGTGTTTACCGGTCAGTATCTGGGTGATGCGCTTGTTGCTGCATTCTATGCAAACGTGCAGGCGGCAACCGGTATTGAATTCCCCTACAGTAATGTGGGCGGGGTTCTGACCGGTGCATTCGGTTCACCCAACTTCATTTCCCATCCGCTTGCGGGATATTTCATGAAAGACGCTGCGGGCCATTTCATCAAACAGTCCGATGCCATGGTTCCGTTCATTCTGACCGTGCCCAAGGGCAGCGGACCGTTCCCGGTGGTCATCTTCCAGCACGGTATTACCAGCCAGAAGATGGCCGCACTGGCGATCGCGGATACGTTTGCGGCTGCCGGATTTGCGACCATTTCCATGGACCTGGTGCTGCACGGGGATCGTGCAGGCGATTACATGAACAATGAAACAGGTGAAATGGTGCCTGACGGCCTGCTGGATCCTTCCGGCAGTCTGTTTATTAACCTGGCTTCTCTGAGAACCGGTCGTGACAATATCCGACAAAGCGTTGTAGATCAGATGCAACTGGTACGGATGCTCAAGGGCGGTGTGGACTATACCGGCGACAGCATCCCGGATCTGGTGCCTGGCATGCTTACTTTTGCCGGTCAATCACTGGGCGGCATGACCGGTACCATCCTCCACGCGGTGGAGCCGGATATCAAGACCGCCGTGTTGAGTGTGCCCGGTGGCTATATTTCACAACTACTGATTACGTCACCGACATTTGGTCCGGTTGTGAATGCGGGTCTTGCGGACAATGGCATCATGCCGGGTACGCCTGAATATCAACAGTTCTGGTTGCTGGCTCAGACCGTAATTGATTCGGCGGATCCCATCAACTATGCACCGTATGTACTCAACGGCATGGTCTCCGGAACGGAGAAGTATGCGCTGATGCAGGAAGCAATCGGCGACACGGTTATTCCGAACGCTGTAACGGAAATGCTGGCGCGGGCCATGGGTCCGTCCTTCCCGCATGTCGAGCCGGTTGTCCAGACGGTGCCGGGAATGGCAACGTCACCGCAGGGTGTGGCCAGCGGTTTCTATCAGTATGACACGCCGAACCACGGGTTCCTCCTGAGTCCGGATCCGTCCGCACCGCAGTTCACCTATTGGGGACAGTTGCAGACGGTGAATTATCTCGGGTCTTACCTGTTAACCGGAACGCCTGTGATTCTGGACCCGATCAGCCTGAAGGGCAAAGCCGCTGTGGCCGATTCCGCTTCGGAATGGGCTGTACGGTCTTTCCCCTATACCATTAACGCCCGTGCGGCTGTGTATGTGAGATGAGGGGGTAGTACCAATGAAACGAATTGCAACAGTTCTGATGGTTCTTTGTGGAACCATGCTGGCCATGGGTTCCGGATTCCAGCTGAATGAACACAATGCATCCGGCGCCGCTATGGGCAACGCATATACGGCCAACGTGGACAACGCGTCCGCGATTTTCTATAACCCCGGAGCTTTGGGCTTCGTCGAAGGTACAACGGTGAATTTCGGCAGTACCTTTACCTACCCAACCTCGACCTGGAATTCGCTGGACGGCAGTCTTTCGACCGATCAGAAAACAAAGATCAACATGGTGCCTTCCATCTATATTTCCTATCAGTTGTCGGACCGGACAACGGTGGGCATCGGCTCATTCAGCCAGTATGGACTGGAAACCGACTGGCCCCATGGCTGGCCGGGAACCGAGCTGGCTGACCGGACCAAGATCCGGACCTTCTATATTTCACCGACCGTGTCATATAAGGTGAACGATGATTTCTCGATCGGCCTTCAGGTCAACTATGTGCCCGCAGACGTTCTGATCCAGAAGGGTTTGAACTTCGTGGATACACTGGCAACGGTGGACATGGCCGGGGACGGCGATGGATGGGGCTTCTCCGGTGGATTTCTGTGGAAGATCAATGACCGTACCAAGCTGGGCGGTTTCTACCGCAGCTCCGTTGATATTGATTTTGAGGGGAAAGCGGACTTTGACGGTGTGCCCACACCATTCCTGCCGTTGCTCTATGACAGTGACATTACGGCAAGCGTGGAACTCCCTGAAACCTACGGGTTGGGCCTGTCTTATCAGTTGAACGACCAGTGGCTGATGGAAGTGGGCTTCATGACCACCGGATGGTCCTCCTACGGCGAGTTGACGGTTCATCGGGCGGACGGTTCGTTACTGACTTCCGTACCCAAGAACTGGAAAGATGTCAGCATGTACAAACTGGGGTTCCGGTATGATTACAGCGAAACGTTAACCCTTCGCTTCGGTTACATCTATGATGAGACCGGCGCTCCGGATGATACTTTGGATCCGTCCCTGCCGGACAGCAACCGCAATGATTTTACCTGCGGTTTCGACTGGAAATGGCATGGCTTCACGATCAGTGGATATGCCATGTATGTTCACTTCAACTCCAGAACAACCACGACCCAGTTCGAGGGATTCAACGGCATGTATGAAACGGATGTACTGCTGACGGGTGTCAGCCTGAACTATCGATTCTAGAGGGTCGAAACAGTGCCGGGGGAGGCTGCCCTCTCCCGGCATTTTCCTCTTGAAAGGCAGATCTATGACGAAGAACAGAATTCTGGTTGTTGATGACAACAAGAACGTACTGGAAGGGCTGAATCTTCTGTTGGGGGAGAAATACGATACGTTTCTCGCCTTTGACGGCGAATCGGCACTTGAAATCGTGCGGACCAAGGATGTGGACCTGGTGATCACCGACCTGGTAATGCCGGGGATGAGCGGTATTGATCTATTGGACAGGATCAAAACGCTGAAACCGGAGGTTACGGTTGTCATCCTCACTGGACACGGAACGATTGAACTGGCCGTGGAAGCGATCAGAAAGGGAGCCGCGGATTTCATTGAGAAACCGTTCCAGGTGGACAAGATTCTGATTGATGTTGAGAATCTCCTCAAGATGCGGAAGCTGGAGGAGAAGAACCGCGTGTTCCGTCGCAAGCTCCTGCTGGAAGAAAGCGAAATCCAGATGGTTTGTGAAGATGAGGGCATGCGGAAAATGCTGAAACGGATCAAAGCCCTGCATCAGAATGATGCCAATGTCCTGATTACAGGCGAAGCGGGAGTGGGAAAGGAACTGCTGGCCAAGGTCATCCATAAATATTCGGACCGTCGGGAGTTTCCATTTGTCAAAGTCAATTGCAGTGTGCTGAATCCGGACAACTTCCTGGAAATCCTTGCCGGAAATCCGGAGGACGAGGAGAACAAGCCCGGCTTGTTCAGGCTTGCTCAGGGTGGAACACTGTTTCTGGATCATGTGGATAAGCTGGATGTCACATCCCAGTTGCAACTGGCCGAAGTAATCCGTTCCGGCCGATATCCGGGAAGTGGCGATGTGGAGTCCTACCAGCTTGATACCCGCATCATTACGTCTTCCACTGAAAGCCTCGGTGAGAGGGTAGACCAGGGCAAATTCAATGAAGAGCTGTTTTACCTGATTAATATCATGGATTTTCATATCCCTCCGCTGAGAAAGCGGCGCGCGGACATAATGCCGATCGCCAACTTTTTCCTGGAGAAATTTGCAGCCGATACCAACAAGCGGTTCAAGGGATTTACCATTGAAGTGACCAACATCTTCTCCAAGTACGATTGGCCCGGAAATGTGCGGGAGCTCGAGAATGTGGTTGAGCGTGCCGTGTTCAGTGCTGACCGCGTCAACATCGGGGCCAAGTTCCTTCCTGTTGGAATGAAATACAACAAGCGGTCACCCGAAATTGTCTTGAAACTGTTTACGGAGCGAATTGAAGAGGCCGAAGAAGCCCTGATACGATATACACTGGACAAGTACAACGGGAATATCATGAAGGCGTCCAGCGCGATGGGGATTACGCGGGCCACTTTGTATAATAAAATCAAACGCTACAAGCTCGAAAAATAGCCGTGTCATTCCGGATTTTGCTGATTGACGACGATCTTGAAATATTGGACCTCGTAGGTTCTTTTCTGGACATGAAGGGTTACGAGGTTGATGCTGCGGAATCAGGGGGGGAGGGGTTGCGTCTCTACGAGCAGCACCACCATTCTCTCGTGATCACCGACTACATGTTGCCGGATGTAAACGGCCTGGATATCAGCCGGCAGATTCTGGATACCGATTCGGACTGCATTCTGATTCTCATCACCGGTCACGGTACCATCGAAAATGCGGTAACGGCCATCAAGGCGGGTGTTTTCGATTATATTCTGAAACCGTTTGATCTGAAACAGATTGAAGTAGCGGTTCATAAAGCTCAGAAAGCAATGGATCTGCGTTCGGAAAACAAACGTCTTCGGGAAGCCATGGCGGAAACAGAGGAAGCGGATCAGATTATCGGCCGCAGTCGCAGAATTCATGATCTGAAGAACATGATCCGCCGGATTTCACCGA
>DAINNF010000114.1:0-8801 GCA_036736005.1 Acidobacteriota bacterium | reverse complement strand
CCAGTTCCGGTTCGCTTTGTAGAACGGCGATCTGTTTGTCCAGTTTGTCGGGCGTCCACCAGTCGTCCTGGTCCAGGAAAGCGATCAGTTCCCCGCTGCTTACGGAAACGCCCCGGTTGCGGGCGGCCGCGACACCACTGTTGGGTTGACGGACAATCCGGATGGCGGGATGGTTCGGAATAACATCCACGCCATTGTCTGTTGATCCATCATCGATGATCCAGATTTCGTCCGGCGGGTGCGTCTGTTCCAGCATGCTGGTAACGGCGCGTTTTACGAACCGACGGCCATTGAACAGCGGCAGGATCGCACTGACAGTCGGCTTCTTCATGAATTCCTCCCGGCTACCAGAGATTGTACGATCTGTCGTGCCCGTTCCCAAGAGAAGTCTTGTTTGACCAGTTCCCGGCCGTTGTTCCGTATGGTCAACCAGTGTTGAGAATCCTGATAAAGATGGGCAATCTTCTCCGCCAAGGTGCCATCGTCTTCCGCGATTGCCATGTGAATTCCGTCCACTGCGTTCAGCCCTTCTGCGGCAATGGGAGTTCCCGCTACCGGCAGTCCGTGGGCCATGCTCTCCAGTACCTTCCCTTTCACGCCTGCGCCGAAACGAAGCGGGGCGACGGAAATGCGGGCCGTATCATACAGAGGGATGAGTTCGGGAACGAACCCGCGGAAAGATACTCCGGCAGGTGCCCGCGATACAACGTCCTGGGGTGGACGGGCACCGGCTATCGTCAGGGGGACGCCCGGCAGGTATGCCCGAATCATTGGCAGCAGTCGATCCACCAGATGAGCGATTGCGTCCCTGTTTGGCGAATGATCAAAGGAGCCGATGAACAGCAAACCGGCCCGGTCCTCGAATGTCGGCTCTATCCGCTCGCTGACGGGATGAATCGTGGGAAGTATACGAACATCGATTTCAGGAATGGCGGTCCGGAGAATCCGGGCTTCTTCCCGGCTGACCGTCAGTGTGATGTCGGCTTTTGTTGCAGCTCTCCGTTCCCGTTCCTGTGCCTGAACGGCCATCATGGCCAGTTGCCGGTTACGGGTGAACTTTGCTTCCCGGTAGAGCCGGATATGATGCAGGTCGACCGTATCAAACACCACGGTGGCTTCGGGCAGACACTTTCTGACGGCGTCCAGATAGGCGGTGGCCACCCATTCGTCGCTGAGGATGACCATTCCGGTTTCCGGAGGCATCAACCCGGTCAGGGATTCCGGACTTTCCGGACTGTCCAGCATCCGAACACCCTGTTCAGTGAGATTCCGCGTGTCGTTGTTAAGCCGTGTTCCGTAGGGGTCCTGGTTGAAGGGTCGGCACGGAATAAAGTATACGTCTTTCTCCAGCTCCTGCAGCAGTTTCAGTATGCGAACCATCCGAAGGGACCCGGCATCCAGATCGGGTGTGGGTACCCGGATCCCCATCACTACGGTTGTCACGGTTCAGTCCTTTCCATCTGATGAAACAGCGAATCCAGACCGCTCAGTGCGGATCGGGGTTGTCCCTCCGGTACAGGCATCTGCCAGGCCGGTAACGTCCGGGTCAGTTCGGCCAGTTCTTGATGATCCGCTGCATTGGCAA
This sequence comes from Acidobacteriota bacterium, assembly GCA_036736005.1. Classification (GTDB taxonomy): domain Bacteria; phylum Acidobacteriota; class Holophagae; order Thermotomaculales; family Thermotomaculaceae; genus DAINNF01. The sequence continues at coordinate 7,216 of DAINNF010000114.1, read as the reverse complement.
AGGGCATCTGGTAGAGGGTGCTGACCACCAGATGACGGGCGGCCACGGCGGGAGAGACACGGGTCGGAGGAGCAGGTTCCCGGGTTCGCGAGGGGATGATCAGACCGACCGGTTTCAGGTATTCCGGAATCCGTTCGGGACAGTGGTCATGGGCCATCCAGACGGCCTTTTCACCATCGAATACGGTGCTTCTGGATTGCTGCAGGCCCAGCATTCTCATGGTGGGTACGGTCAACTTGGCTGTCGGATAAAGGGGGAATATCTGATGAGGGGCTCTGGTGGAGACGGCACAATAATCATCCCCCGCAAATTGCCATCCATCTGACGCCCACGTGGACGCGGCCAGTGTGGATTTCCCGGACCCCCCTTTTCCGCAGATCAGAAATCCGCAGTTTTCCCTTCCGACCGCGGCTGCATGGACCAGCATCCAGCCCCGCTCACGGAGAAACCAGTGAAAAATATGCCGGAATGGTGCGGCCTGTTCGAAAGCCGGGAGCCCGTGTTCTTCACGGATCCAATAGATGGCGATGTTGCGGTCCTGATCCAGCAGGGACAGAATGTCCGGTCCCAGCATGAATGAAGCGGTGAGTCTGCTTCCGGGTTTTGTGGACAGTTCCGAACGTCTACCGAAAGCGTCTTTTGAAGCGGTGAATGGCGGTAGCGGCATTGTATTGCCGCAGCCCACCAGGATGGTGAGGTCGGGATGTTGCCCCGGTTCGCAACAGGTATGACGGAATGCCCCGGTCAGTCGGTTCAAGAGGCGGCTTCCAGAGAACCGTAAGCGGATGAAGTTGCCGCACAGCCTCACCCGGACTTCGGCTGGATTCCCAGCGGTTTTGTTCCAGGATTCCAGCAGCTTGAGGAAAAATGGACGGTCGATCAGAAGGCGGCCGTCAGTCATCCGACCCCGGTTCGGATGCGGTGGAACTGTGGGGCCAGCCGGCATCGTCCACGTCGTGGATCGGGTCCAGCAGCAGCAGTTCCTGCATGTCGTCAAATTTCAACAGCGTGCCTGCATTTTCGGGAAGATCTTCCAATGCGTCCAGGGCCTCTGACGAGATCAGCTCCTCCGCGTCACCGGCGATCTCCCGGATCAGATCCTCTGCCAGGAGTTCCGTCAGCATGGAATCCAGGCGCCGGGCAATCTCTTCCCGTTCAGCCCGGAAACGGGCACTGATATGGCGGATGATCTGTTCCCGTCCCGTCCCGTTTTCCAGTGCCTCCCAGGCACGGGCGCCGAAAGCGTCCAGCGAATAGTAGTTTCCGTTTTCAAAATGGATAATGATCACTTCATCATCGAAAGATTCCGCACTGACTGTCGGTCGATTGACCCTGAATATCTGGTTCCTCACGATTCTCACTCCATGTGACAGTGTTCCGACCATTATACACAAGAGGCAATTGAAGCGGGTGTTTCAAGAAATTGATCCTCCTGATCCAAGTCTCTCTCCGGTCATTCAGTGTGGACTGCTTTCGTGTTCATGATGATTGTGGTCGTCATGGTTTCCCAGAAAAACCGTGAACTGGACAATCAGCGAATTGTCATCATTGCGGATATGGTCGATCCAGTGTGCGTTGTCGCGGCTGTATTGAATGCGGATACGCATCGGAAAGGCGGGATGGTATTCCACCATACCGGTCCACCGGTCCATCCCCTCCGGAAGACGGCGCATTAAGCCCTCCAGTGTAAGGCGGTTTTCCTGGATTCGGTCATACCGGATACCGGTTCGCCAGCGATGGTTCATCTGATAAACCAGTGACGAATACCAGCCGGCCTGTTTTCGATTCAGGGGGATTGTTCCAACCTCGTCGAACGCGGTCCCGTTGATGGTTCGACGGAGGTATTCCGAGGACAGGATAATTCCGGATTCATCTGACAAGAGATACTCCATCCGCAGGCGGTACCCCAACAGGTCTGAATCACCGTATTCCGCTATCGGAGGCTCGGTTTCTCCCATGGTCTGCATACCGGCCCACGCCGTCTTGTGATCGTGTTCGTCTTCCATGTCTTCGGATCGCAGCATGCGTCTGGTACCCCGGGCCGCTGATATTCCACCGATGAAGGTGAAGGGTCCTGCAGTGGTCCTGAGGTCAAAAAGAGCGGTAATCAGGTCGGCCCCGTCAGCACCGGGGATACTGGTTTCATTCCAGTCAAATCCGTCTGTTCCGAAGCTTTCACTGTTGGCGCCCTGGAGCCATTCCATTCTGATGGAAAGGGTGTTTTCACGGGCTTCTCCGGTCCACCCCGCGAGGATGCCGGTTTCAATCAGTCCATGTTCCCCGAACAGGAGGGATTGAATGAGGGGTGCATCTACGAAATTCCAGGCATGGGGATGGACACGGTTCACCATGCTGAAACCGGACCGGAATTTTCCGATGCGGGCTTCCCATCCCTGTCCCGGATGGGTCCAGTCCAGGTAGGCTTCCTCAATTTCGAAGCTGTCTTCCGTCAGGTGAAACGCCGCATGGAGACTGGTCCGGGGTGACATCGAACTGCTCAGCACCAGTTCCCCGTAGTTCAGGTTGAATCCCTGGTTTCCGGCAGAACTGTGCTGATGGGAATGGCCTGAGGGTTGGAATCCCGGCACGGTCTGTCGGGAGAAAGACGCATCGTTCACATCGCGGTTGATCCATGTCATATCCATTACGAACGCGATTTCCGGCATCAGGTGGTGGGTTGCTGAATGCGGCCGGGTCGGGGGTTCTTTTTCCGCTTCCATCTGATGGATCCGGATTTGGAGCTGTTGCAGGACTTCCTGCTGATGTTTCAGTTCTTCTTTGAGTTTTGTCAGGTCATCATCGGCCGCGGCGATGGGCAGTGCCACCACCAGCAGCATGAAAATAAGCCACTTTTGCATATTGAACCTCCATATTGTTGAATGTGCTGAACAGTTTCCACATTCAGAAATGGCGGTCCACGGTTGTCCGGTGTCTGCAGGTCAACCTGCCACAGGGGCTGCCAGCCGGCGGCGAGAATAGCATGAGGCGATGAATGAGGATTAACAACGACGGCTCCAACGGGCAGCGCACTGGTCTGTACAGACTGTTTTAACAGGCATGTCTGGCAGTCCCGGTGGTCCCTGTTGTCATGATGATGGTGAAAAGCGCCATGAAACACACCAAGGCCGAACAGGACGGCAAATGTTACGGTCAGAACTTGATGTCGGTGTTTCATCGGCTTCTCCCAATTGAATCGCCCTATTATAGCTTATCAGGAAAGATTCTCAAATAAGAAATTTGTGTCTTTCCGGGACTCAGACATTTTGAATGGATGAGAGGTGAGCCGGGTATGGAAATCGGATACAATGAATTGGACTTTCCAATTCAAAATTGAAAGAGGTGGCCGATGGAAAACTGGCAGGATTGGTTAAAACCCCAGGTAATCTGGTTCATTCTCGGAATTATCATGCTCCTGATGGAGTTTGCGATTCCGGGTCTGGTCATAGCGTTTTTCGGGATGGGGGCATTGGTGGTGGCGGTTGTCTGTATGGTGGCGGACCCGTCCCTTACGGTCCAGTTGATTATTTTTATCGTGTCTTCACTGGTATTTCTGGTGGTGCTTCGCCGCTGGCTCCAATCCAAATTCTTCGGTGCGGATGCAACCGATCCCTCGGAAGCAGCCGTGCTGGATGAGTTTACCGGGAAACACGCCGTGGTGACGGGGCCGGTCAAGCCGGGGATACCCGGTAAGGTGGAATTCAAGGGGACCGGATGGACCGCCACGTCGGAAGAGGAACTGAATGTGGGCGATCATGTCATCATTCTGGAAAAAGATAACATCACGTTGCACGTGAAGAAAGCCTGACGGCATCGAGAAAAGAGGGGGAAGTTATGGCGACACCCGCAATTGTCATTCTCAGTATTCTGGGTATTTTCATTATTATCACATTTTTCAAAACCATCCGGATCGTCCCGCAGAAGCAGGCCTACATCATTGAGCGTCTGGGGAAATACCGGACCACGCTGGAGCCGGGTTTTCACATTCTGGTGCCGTTCCTGGATAAAGTGGCCTATATCCATTCCCTGAAGGAAACAGCCATCGATGTGCCGCCGCAGCAGTGCATCACCAAGGACAATATCGCGGTGGAAGTGGACGGGATCCTGTACCTCCAGGTGATGGACCCGCGCAAGGCGTCCTACGGGATCAACAACTTTCAGTTTGCATCCACCCAGCTGGCCCAGACCACCATGCGTTCGGTGATCGGTAAACTGGATCTGGACAAGACGTTTGAGGAACGGGAAAACATCAACAGTGTCATCGTGGACGCGGTGGACAAGGCATCCGATCCCTGGGGAGTCAAGGTGACCCGGTACGAGGTCAAGAACATTGTGCCGCCCGAAAGCATCAAATCCGCCATGGAAAAGCAGATGCGCGCGGAACGGGGCAAGCGGGCCATGATCGCCGAGTCCGAGGGGGACAAGCAGGCCGCGATAAACCGGGCGGACGGTGAAAAGGAGGCGGCGATTGCGCGGTCCGAGGGTGAACGGCAGAAGCGGATCAACGAGGCGGAAGGACGCGCCCGGGAAATCGAAATGGTGGCTGACGCAACGGCCCAGGGGCTGCGGGCGATCGCGGCGGCCATCCAGGAAAAGGGCGGCGCCGACGCCGTGAACCTGCGGATCGCGGAGCAGTACCTGACCGAATTCGGCAACCTGGCCAAGGAAAACAACACCATGATCATTCCCACCAACCTGGCGGATGTGGCGGGTATCCTGGCAACCGCCGGCAAGGTATTGAAAGAGTCGGGCGGCACGAAGGCCGGCCCGAAGCCTGAATCATCTGTCTAATGTAAACAAAGGCGGGTGCCCTCACCCGCCTTTGTTGTTTCGAACCATTCATTGGCTTTGTCTCCAACGCACTTCTATTCCGCTTCTCTCTTCTGTCTGGCTGAACACTGAACACTGGTGACTTTCAACTTCTTCATCTTCAAGAACAGTTCCGCATTGGCGATGGAACCGCCCGCGGCCCCCTTCACGATGTTGTTGACCAGCAGGACGAACCCGATCCGGTTTCCCTTTTTTCGCAGTCGTCCGGTGAACACCGTCATGCCCGGTTGTTCACCTGTAAAACTGAGACGGGGTTGCGGCTGATCCGGTTCTTCCCGGTACCGGACCGGTCGGTGGGGCAAAGCGGGCAGTTCGGGTGATCGGTGTTGGTCCCATGCAGCGCGAACATCGGCCTCCGATGGATTGTCTTCCAGTCTGACCCAGACCGTTTCCAGGTGACCGAACCGGACCGGTACCCGCACACAGGTAACGAACGTTTCGCATTGAATGTTCAGGATCTTGTCCAGTTCGGCGGGGATCTTCTCTTCCTCTCCAGCGATATAGGGAAGGAGATTGTCCGTCATGTCCATCGCGGAAAGTCCCGGAAATCCGGCACCGGAAACGGATTGACAGGTGGACACATGCACATCCCGGATGCCGAACTTCTTCAACGGGGCCAATGCACAGGCCAGCCCGGCGACGGCACAGTTGGGGTTGGTGACCACGAATCCCCGTTCGGGGAAGCCCTGTTCATGGATGCGATCCAGTGCTTCAGGGTTGGCATCCGGAATCAGAATCGGAACATCGGGCCGCATCCGAAGCGCCCCCGCATTGGTGAACACGGCGTGACCGTTTTCCACCAGTAGTGGTTCCAGCTCACCGGCAATATCCCGGGGCAGGGCGCTGAAGATAATGGGAGTATCGCATACCGCTTGCGGTGAGCAGGCAGCCAGGGACATGTCCCGTACTTGGTCCGGCAGCGACAGTGGAATCTGCCAGTTCACGGTGTCCCCGTATGTCATGCCGGTCCGTTGATCCGACGCGCAGAGGGTTTTCAGCTCAAACCACGGATGGTCCGCAATCATGGCGGTAAATACCTGTCCCACCATACCGGTGGCCCCCAATACCGCCACCGGGATTCGATTCCCGGATGCACGGATGGCGTTCAGTCGTTCTTTCAGGTTCATGTTCGTTCTCCCGTGGGGCCGTTTCAGGATGTGGTGATCCCGGAGAGCAATGCCCGGGTATCTTCGCTGGTATCCTGGGTGAAGATGTGAATCCCCGGCACCCCGTATTCCAGCAGCTGTTCCACCAGCCGGACCGTATAGTCGATGCCGCCCTTGAATGCGTCCGCCTTCGTCCTGGCATCTTCCACTGCATGGACCAGTTCGGACGGCATGGTCACAAAAAAACGGCCCGGTATCTGGCGGATCTGCCCCGGTTTGGTAATGGGCTTGATTCCCGGAATAATGGGGACCGTAATACCGGCTTCTCTCGCCTGCTCCACAAAGTTGCGGTAATGATCGAACTGGAAGAACATCTGGGTGATGATGAATTCCGCTCCACAGTCCACCTTCTGTTTCAGGTAGAACAGGTCTTTTTCCAGGTTGGGTGATTCCTGGTGCTTTTCGGGATAGGCCGCAACGCCGATACAGAAATCGGTCGGGACGGGGTTCTCCAGCTCTTCCAGGTATTCGCCCCGGTTCATCGCGGCAATCTGACTCACCAGTTGATGGGCATACTGATGGCCTTCCCTGTCGGGCACAAAACGGGTATGGCCCGGCGCGGGATCTCCCCGCAGCGCCAGGATGTTCTTCATGCCCAGGAAATGGAGGTCAATCAGGGCATCCTCGGTCTCAAACCGGTCGAATCCGCCGCAGATCAGATGGGGGATGGTGGCAATGCCGAAATGGTTCTTGATTGCGGCGGAGATGCCCACGGTACCGGGTTTTTTCCGTTTGGGACGGCGGATGATGGTATTCCCGATCTCCTCATACACCACATGGGGCTGGTGATAGGTGACATTGATGAAGCTGGGATTGAAATGCATCAGGTCTTCAATCACCTTGAACAGATCGTCCACGCTACGACCCCGGTCAGGAGGGGTGATTTCCAGTGAAAAGACCGGTCCGTTGCTGTTCTGCAATGCATCAGTCATCTTGATGAAGTTCATTGTATTCCCTCCCCGGCCATTCTCTGTATACGGCTCCTCACGATCGTTTCCATCCAACGGTCCACGATGGCATGCCGGTGCGCCTTCCACTTCAGTTCCGGCCGATCCGGGTCGATACCGACCGGTGCCGGTACGTCCGAACGCCCCGCTTTCCTGTCCCGTTCCCATTCAAAAATCAGCCGTTCGGGGGGATATTCCATATGCCCCAGGTGTCCCACCCAGAAGCGGTCGGTGCTTTCCACAATGAACGGACCGCATTCGGATCCGGTGCCCAGT
>DAINNF010000113.1:0-8887 GCA_036736005.1 Acidobacteriota bacterium | reverse complement strand
CCATGGTACGTTTACAGGCGTCCAATGCGGTCGGGGAACTGTCCACAAAGGTGACCGATTCCGATTTTCCGGCTGCATGCAGACCGAATCCACCCACGTAGGAAAAGCAGTCCAGTACATCTCCCCCGGCGAATTTGCGGAATCGCCGTTTGTTGTCCCGTTGATCGAAGTAGTATCCCGTTTTCTGACCGGCTGCCAGCGGTACGGAAAGACGGATATCATTTTCCGTAATCTCAACCTGTTCGGGGATTTGATCCAGTTGCTCAACGGACACGCTCAAACCCTCTGCCTCCCGGAACATGCTTTCACTCTTCAGCAGTACGGGCAGGTCGCCGGTTTCCCGTTTCAGTGCATCGATAAAGGGTTTCCGGAGGCGTTCCGCCCCGGCGGTATTCAACTGGACCACCGCCACCTCGCCTCCCAGGATATCGCAGATAAATCCCGGCAGGCGGTCCGCTTCCGCGAAAATCAGGCGACAATTGTCCAGGTCCACGAGATCACGCCTCAATTCCATGGCCGCCCGGATGCGTCGCTGAAAGAAGTTGCTGTCCGGTGTGGTTTTCCGGCTGGAAAGGATACGGACAGCGATCAAGGAATGGGGATTGGCGGTTCCGGAAGCCAGAAATTCACCGTCTTCGGTGGTAACCGATACCCAGTCTCCCGGTTCGATTTCCTTCAGGGATTGAATTTCGTTTGCGTAAATCCACAGGTGGCCGGCGGCAAGCCGTTTTCGTGCGCGGCGGCTGTGAAGCACCACAATCTTATTCATCTCAGCGTCTCCATGGTATTTCGGGAAAATACGGCATACAGAATGACGGCCGTGCCGAATCCCATCAGAATATAGGATACGCCGTTCGCACCCGGAATGGCAAACCAGGATGCCCGTTCTATTGCATAGAAGAAGATGGTGGCCAGAGGGGCGCCGATCAGCACAGCCCGGACACCGCGGTCGGAACCCCGTTTCCGGTAACAGGCCATGACGGGGATGAACAGCGCCGTGGACAACAGACCGGATGACAGGTAGAACGCGTCCATGAGGCTGTTGGAGTATATCGCGAACAGAACTGCTGCTGCTACCGCGATCCAGACAGCTATCCGGTTGGCCGCAAGGGTTCGGGATTGGCGGAGGTCATAGGATAAAGTCATGGCAGCGACATTGACACAGGTATCAATGGTGGACATGGATGCCGCAACGAGCCCCAGCGCTGCCAGTCCGGCACCGATCGGGGAGCGGATCAAGGCGAGCAGGGACGCAACACCCGCCGTACCGTCGGAAATGCCGGCCGGTACCAGCCTTGCAGCCAGCATGGGCATAATGAAGACAAACAAAACGCCATTGGCCAGTGCCACCATCATGGCAAGCCGTGCCTGGCGGCCGTCCGGTGTGATCTGTAAACGGACCCAGATGTCTGTTTCCGCCAACCATCCGGGCAGATAGGCCACAAACGTGATCAGGATGAACAGAGGATGAATCCGGTCAAAATCAAGGGTTGTGACCGTGGGGTTCGGGGTTACCGTCCCGGTCCCCGCCCAGAGTATCAGGATAAAAAAGACCACCACGAGCAGGTACTGGATGACATCGGTCAGAATGACCGCGTGGGTTCCGCTGGTCATCATATACAGTCCAATGACAACGGCAATGGTAAGCAGCAGTGCGGTTGAATTCAAGCCGGTAACCGAACTGAGCAGTGAGGCCGCTACATCCATTTCGGCGCCCGCCCAGATAATGAAAACCAGCAGAATGGGGATGGCCGCCAGTTGCCCGGCTCTTCTGGAAAACTTCTTTCCGATCAGTTCGGGTTGGCTGAACACCGGTATGTTTCTCAGTTTGGGAGCCAGCCAGACGAACAGACCCAGTACCACCAGCCAGGGCAGGGATAAAACAAAAAAACCGCCCAACCCGAATTTCAGAAATACTTCAATGCCGTATACCACGCTCCAACTGATGGACATGAAGGTGGCGGAAAGCGAGATACCGGCCCGCATTCCGGAAACCGATCGATTCTCTGTCCAGAAGCCGCTGGGATCCCGGGACCCTCTGGAGCGGAACGAAGCAAAGAGGACAATGGCGATATAGGCAACGAAAACAGATGTGTAAATCGTCCGGATATCCATAGGTTCAGGATGGAATCCAGGTTGCAAAAGCCTCCTGATGAAGGGGTGCCGGGGAATCGTTGCGCCGTTCGTAGGCATAGGAGGCCACCATGGCGGCATTGTCGGTTGCGTATGCCATGGAGGGAATAAATGTCCGGTCGCCGAATGCGTCCCGGAACCGGGATCGGATATAGGAATTGGCGGACACGCCACCGGCCAGGATGACCGAGGCAAATTCAGATTCTGCTTCGTACCGGTGAATGCGGTCAATCAGAATATCGGCCACGGTCTTTTGGAAGGATGCCGCCAGGCCCGGAATATCCAGATTGTCGTCTTCTTCCCGGATCAACCGGAAAACGGCGGTTTTGATTCCGGAGAAGCTCATGTCATCGGAGCCGTCCGACATGCGCGGGCGTGGCAATCTGTATCGTTTCGGGTCTCCTTCGCCGGCCAGGCGATCAATGACCGGCCCGCCAGGATAACCCAGTCCCAACATCTTGGACAACTTGTCAAATGCTTCGCCGACCGCATCGTCCCTCGTCCGGCAGAGCAGTCGCAGACTCCTGTCCGGTGCCATTTCAAGCAGGTGGGTGTGTCCGCCTGAAACAACAAAAGCGGCGGCGGGAAAGCGGATCCGTTCCCCGAATTCGATGAACGCGCTCTGGATATGACATTCGATATGGTTGACCGGGATCAGCGGGATGTTTCTTCCAAAAGAGAGGGCTTTGGCAAAGGACAATCCGACCAGCAGGGCACCCAGCAGTCCCGGCCCGGCGGTGACACCGATGCGATCAATGTCGTCCAGACGGACGTCGGCCTCTTTCATGGCAGTCTCGTATACCGTCCGGATATTCCGGATATGTTCCCGTGAGGCCAGTTCCGGTACGACCCCGCCGTACTCAGCGTGAACCTTGATCTGGGAGGAAACGACGGAGGACAGCACACGGGTTCCGTTTTCCACCACGGCAGCAGCCGTGTCATCACAGGAAGACTCGAACCCCAGTATGAGCATTATCCCACTCCGTAGTATCCGCCACGGCTGTTCACCCGGCCGTCTTCTCCGACGGCCAGCATGATGTGACCGACGCGGAGTCCGGCGAATCCCACCTGGTGAATCAACGTGGTCCAGCCATCCGGAGCGGTTACCATCAGGGGAGCGTCCATGAACGTGTGGGAGTGGCCGCCGACGATTACGTCAATCCCGGAAACCTGCCGGGCGACCTGTATATCACCCGGCTCCGAAGTTTCCCCGACGATTCCCAGGTGAGACAAAGCGACCACAACGGCACACTTTTCCACGGTACGGAGATGGTGGATTGTTTCGCGGGAAACCGAAATGGGGTCATGATATGTGACGCCTTTGTGGTTTTCCGGTGTTACGAGACCGGTGAATGAAACACCCAGACCGAAAACGCCCACGCGAACGCCGGCCCGTTCCACGATCCGGTAGGGTTTCACACGGGAACGCAGCAACGGATGGGTAATCGTATAGTTGGCACTGACAAAGTCAAAATCAGCTTCACCCATGGCGGCAACCAGCTTATCCACGCCATTGTCGAAGTCGTGATTCCCCAGCGTGACAATGTCATATTTCAATTCAGACATCAGACGGTATTCCAGTTTGCCCTCGTAATAGTTGAAATAGGGTGTCCCCTGGAACACATCTCCGGCGTCGACAAACAGGCTTTCCGGATACCGTTCCCGCATCTGCTTGAACAGCGTTGCCCTTCTTGCAACACCTCCCTTGCCACCGTTTCGCTTGTCACTCACGGGGAAAGGGTCAATCCGGGAATGGGTGTCATTGGTGTGAAAGATATGGATGGTCCGGTCTTTCGGAAACATCCAGTCCATCCGGGCCAGCGCGGATGAGCAGCCCAACAGCCCCATGGTTTGAATAAAGGTTCTCCGCTTCATTGGATTACAATCCTTCCTTCGATATGCGCGTCAATCGTTTTGTGTTGCCGGACATATTCAATCAGAGCTTCCCTGAGAAGGACGCCGGTATCCTCTACCAGTTCACCGTTCCACATGGCTTCCATGGCCCCGCCTCCCTTGAGCAGATAATCGATCGTGGCAACGGAATAGGACCGGTTTTCGTTCACTTTTTCTTCCCCGACGTAGGCTTCCACAATGTTGTCTGTGGAAATGATGGTCAGTCCGGATACGGGCGCTCCACCCATCTCCGCGATTTCCCGGATCACATGCATGAACTGTTCCCCGGTGAAACGGGCGATGACCAGCCGGTTCTCAAAGGGCATGACCTGAAAGATGCTGCCAACTGTGATGTCACCTGCAAATACCGGAGCACGCAAGCCGCCCGAATTGGTAATGGCGCAATCCACCTGTCCAAACTTCCGTGCGGTTTCCAGCATGACATCGGTGACGAAGTTCCCCAGGGTGCCTTCCGGTCTACCCTTCACCAGATCCACTTTGGCTGTTCCGATGACCGTGTTCATTTCGGCGTTCAACTGGTCACGATACGGTTTGATTACCGCTTCTATCGCCGGGTCCGGTTTGGTGCGGTCGTCTATCTCGGTCCATGTGGCCGTTTTCTGTCCGACCTGGACAGCATCTGTGATGGGTAACGTGCTTTCCGGTTGCCTGTGTGCGGGGACACAACCCCATGTAAGTGCCAGTACCGCACCCAGCAGGACAATCAGTCGTTTCATATATGCTCCTTAATGCGTGCTTTCGTTTTCAATCAGGAGGGGATCGCGTTCGCCTGCATCAGCAAACCCCCGGGCCCGCAGTTTACAGGCATCACATGTTCCGCAGGGTTTCCCGGACGGTTCCGGGTTGTAGCATGTGCTGGTCAGGGCATAGTCGACGCCCAGTTTCAGTCCTGTCCGGATGATCTCACCCTTGGTCAGACTCCCCAGGGGTGTGTGGATCCGGAACTGTTGGCCTCCGTCTGCATATCGGGTTCCCAGGGTCAGCGACTTTTCCATGGCCTGAATAAATGCCGGGCGGCAGTCCGGATATCCGCTGTAATCGACCGCATTGGTTCCGATGAAAATGTCTGTGATGCCGTTGACTTCACAATATCCGGCGGCAATGGACAGGAAGATCATGTTTCTGGCGGGCACGTAGGTTTCAGGGATTCCCGTTCCGATTTCATGTTCCGGAATATCACGGATGGTCCGGTCGGGATCCGTCAGCGCGGACCCGCCGATCCGGTTCAAGGGCAGATCCAGAATGATGTGGGGGACATCTGCCTGTTCACACAGTTTCCGGGAACGGTCCAGTTCCACTTCGTGCCGCTGCCCATACCGGAAGCTCATGGCGGTGCATACGTATCCTTCTTTCCGGGCGATTGCCAGTACAGTGGCTGAATCGAGTCCTCCACTCAAGAGAACCAGTGCCTGTTTCCTGTCAGTATCCATTTTCATAGTCTTCCCAATATACCGGAAATTGTACAGCTGCGCAACGGAACAAGATCAGTGGAATGCTTGGTCTGTATGCTATACTGCCCGCATATTCAGGAGGAACAGTTGAAACGAAGATCCCGCGCGGTGAAATGGGAACCGGATATTGATTTTACACCTTCCCGCTCGTTGGCCAGCCGGATAGCCACGTTGATCGCGGTGGTGACCACCTTGTTTCTGGTGGTCAATCTGACGTTGTTTTATCTGTTTCTGTTGCCCAGTCTCCGCAAACAGGAATCCATGTTTGCCCGCAAAATCGCCTATCAGATACGGGGGGCGCTTCAATCTTCCCTGAATGATCTGGTTTCCCTGAATGAAGACTGGTCCAATTGGGACGCCATGTACCGGGCAGTGGAGGACTGGACACCGGCCTTTGAGGAAGAAGCCCTGCCGCAGGAGGTTTTCGAATCACTGGATATCGACTACGTTGGCGTCTTTGACGGGAACGGTCATCCGGTCTATTCCCGGGAACTGGTGGATGCGCCGGAAGGGTTCGTCCTTGTTCGGATTCAGCTGGAACAGAGTCTGAAAAGAACCCTGCTTGATGCCGAGACAGAGCCCGTGACCGGTATCTTCCGGACGCCGCGCGGACCCATGTTTTTCAGTTCCGAACAGATTGTACGAAGCGACAGTACGGGTGATCCCCGAGGCACCCTGGTGATGGGGCGACGCATTCGTGCTCATGTGATTGACCGGATCTCGGAACTGGTTCGGGAAAAAGTACAGATTGTCCCGCTTGACGGATATGATTTTGTTCAGGGGGAAAGCGAGGGGATGGTGATTGGCCGGTCCGGGATGAAGCTGGTGGTGGTTTTTCCCGTCAAGGATTATTTTCACCGGGATCTGTTTGCGCTGCGGGTAGACCTGGAGCGGTCCCTGTTTGAAGTGCTGTACCAGTCCACCATGATTTCAATGGGTACGCTGCTTGTCGCATTTCTCGTCCTGATTGTGACCGTTTCACAGGGAATCGAGCGGATCGCGCTTCGTCGTATTATGAACACAGTCCGGCGTCTCCAACGGTCTCATGCCGGGAAACTGCAGTTGGACAGGATTCCGGAAGAAGGAGACGATGAGATTACATTGTTGCAGCGGACATTCAATCGCCTGCTGGAACGGATATCTTACGAAGAACGGGTACGCCGTGACCTGGAACAGGAAATGCGGAAGATTGAACGACTGGCAACTGCCGGCCGGGTAACCGGTAATATTCTCCATGAAATCAACAATCCGATCCGGGTGATCAAGAACTGTCTGTTCGCGTTGGAAAAGAAACCGGAGGAATCAACGGAAACACTGGCTCTATTGAAGAAGGAAGTCCGCCAACTGGGACACATTACAAATCAACTGCTGGATTTCACGCGGGGAGAACACGATCTGACCGTTCAACGCCTGGACTTGATTACGGTGTTGAAGGAGTCCATTCTCTCAATCGAAACGGCCTTTCCCGAAGCGGCCGACCGGATTGAACTGAAGACCGAATCATCATCCGTGCGCGTCGGCGGTGATCGTAATCGGTTGAAACAGGTGTTTTTCAATGTCATGAAGAACGGACTGGAGGCCATGGAATTTGACGGATCCCTGACTGTTGAGGTATCTGTGAACGATGAGAATGGTTTTGTGACCGTTACCGTTTCCGACCAGGGCCCCGGCATTACGCCGGAAGATCTACCCCATCTTTTTGAGCCGTTTTATTCCCGACACAAGGAGAGTGGCGTCGGGCTGGGACTGTCGGTTTCCTATGATATTATGAAGCGACATGGCGGAGATATCAAAGTGGATTCGAACGAGGGAACAGGGGCCCGTTTTCGTATACGGATCCCCGGTGAACGGGAGGTTGAAAACCATGTCGCGGAGTAAGGGATGCGTGCTGGTCGTTGACGATGACCGGAATCTGCTGGAGAGTTACAAGCTCGTGTTGGGCGTGGCAGGTTATGATTACTCGCTGGCCACGAATACAGTGGAAGCAATCAACTGTCTGACCAGTCGCCGCCATGAGGTTGCGTTGGTGGACCTGCGGATCCGGGATGAGGATGGTATCGAATTGATTTCCCGTCTGCGCGAGATTGATTCTCTTCTCGCCTGCATTATGATTACAGCCTATCCGTCACATGAAACGGCGGTACAGGCATTGAAGCTGGGGGCAACGGATTACCTGTCCAAGACAGCCGAGCCGGAAACCATCCTCGAGACCATTGAAGATGCATTGAGCCAGCGGGCCCTGCGACTGGAGGAAATGTCGGAAGAGGGCGCCAAAGACGAACGGGCCATTTCACTTGCGGTTGTCTGTGACAACACCATCTTGCGTAAGGGGCTTGCAGACATGGCGCGCCGTTCTCCACGTTTGATGATCACCCATTTTTATCCCACTATACCGCTCTTTTTGAAGAAACATCCCACACCTCCTTCCAATATCACACTGTTGTGCGGAAGTTGCAATTTCAAGGATTACAAGACCGGGTTGGATAATCTCGGCAAGGTTCGGCTGACGTTTCCCGAGACACGGATCGCATTGTTTAACCAGAAGATGCCGTCCAATCGACAGGTGGAATTGCTGAAGATGGGTGTTTCCGGTTTCCTGGAAACCGATCTGCCGGAGGACAAGACCGAACATGTACTGGTGCAGATATACGAAGGACAGATTGTGGCTCCGCCACCCGTTATGATGCGGGCTTTGCGGGAATTATCGGATACGTCCTCCAGAACACAGATATCCAATCCCACAGTACCCAGGTCCAGCACGGTGTATCTGACCCGTCGCGAAAAGGAAATCATCAAGTGTATTGCCAGGGGACTGAAAAACAAAGAAATCGGCGATCAGCTGTTCATCAGCGAAAAAACGGTCAAAACGCACATCAACAACATTTTCCGTAAACTTGAGGTGGAGAACCGGCTGCAGGCCATCAACAAGGTGTATGAGTTGAATCTGCTGCTGTAGGAATACTTTCCCCTTCGGTTAGTGTCCGAAACATCTAATACTCTGCATCCACCATTTACACCCGTATTTCCATCCACAGTCCGATTGAGTCTGCTCGGATTTGGTGCACAATGGTAAGAGCAGATTATTCTACTTGAAGGAGTTGGAAGAGAAACGGGACCCTGGAAAATGTGTCTGCTGCCTGGGATGCTGTCGGCGTTTTTTAACGGGACAGCTCCCGCTTCATAACCCCGATTTCGGAGGAAGGGAAACCTTCCTCCACTTTTTTTGTGTTCGAACGGACGCAATCTCGTTCTGATGGCCGGAGGGCGTGTGGATGTTTCTTAGCACCGCTCTTGCATACGGTGGTATTGTCTGCAGCCGCGGCGGGAAAAAGAGGCGGGACACCAGTGAAACAGGGATGGTGTATTTCACTGGTGCCCCTGCCTGAGGG
>DAINNF010000112.1:0-8954 GCA_036736005.1 Acidobacteriota bacterium | reverse complement strand
CCAGCAGCATGGCGGCCGGCTCTTCCAGATACCGCTTAACTCGGTTCAGGAAGCGAGTGGTTTCGCCGCCGTCCACGATCCGGTGGTCCACCGTCAGGGACAGGGGCATGATACGGCCAACGGCAATTTCGCCATCCGATACAACAGGTTTCTCATAGAGCCGTCCGGTGCCCAGGATCCCCGTCTGGGGATGATTGATGATGGGCACCGCGTGCAGACCGCCAATGGAGCCGAAGTTGGTTATGGTAAAGGTGCCGCCCTTCATATCTTCAAGCGTCAACTGTCTGTCTCGGGCCTTGCCGGCAAATATCTGAATTTCCGTGGCAATGGTCCGGATATTCTGATGGTCTGCATGGCGGATCACCGGGACCACCAGGCCGTCTTCAGTGTCAATGGCGATTCCGATATGAATGCCGTTCTTGTAGATGATCTGTTCATTTTCCATATCCAGCTGGGCGTTCAGCACTGCGTGATGGCGAAGGGCCAGTGCAACGGCCTTGATCACGAAGGCCAGGTAGGTCAGTTTGATGTCCTCAGCCGCAAAATCGGATTTGTAGCGATCACGCAGTGTGACCAATCGGGAAACTTCCGCCTCTTCAAACACCGACATATGGGGGATGGTCTGCTTGGAAATGGCCATATTCCGGGCAATTGTTTTGCGGATCTGGGAAATCGGTTCGATCCGCGTGCCGTCATCAAGACCGACTGACTGGCTTGCCGGAGCTTTCTTTTCGGTAGCTGATGAACCATCCTCATGGTAGCGGCGGATGTCTTTCTTGGTGACCCGTCCACCGGGGCCGGTTCCCTGCACGTCATTAATATCGATGCCGAAATCCTTCGCCATGGCCCTTGCAACGGGTGTGGCCAGTGCTTTACGGCGTTTTCTACCTTCGGGCTTTTCTTCGGCGCTGCTGCCTTCGTCGCTGCTGGGCAGAAAAGCACCGTCTCCGGCGACTTCCAGGCTACCCACTACGCCGAAATGTTCTTCCTCCACGTTTTCCTGGGAGGCGGCTTTGGGTTTGTCCCTGGCTTCTTCCACTGCGGCGTCCCCTTCAACACCTTCGATTTCAATTTCAACCAGGGGATCGTCGACGTTGATCACGTCTCCGACGCTGCCGAAACGCTGGACAATGGTACCCGTCTTGGGACTGGGTATGTCGGCCACGACCTTGTCGGTTTCCATTTTGACTACAGACTCGCCTTCTTTGATGGACGAGCCCTTTTCCACATACCATTCCAGGATTTTACCCTCGGTAATGCCTTCACCGATGTCGGGAAAATGGAATATATAGCGCATGGTGCTCTCCGTTCCCATCAATAGTTCATGAGCTTGTGGATCTCATGGAAGATCCGAGCAGGCTCATGCATATAGTAGTTTTCGCCTTTGGGCAGCGGCATAATGGTATCAAAACCGGCCAGTCTGCGGGGCGGGGCTTCCAGATGAAGGAAGGCCTCTTCAATGGCGGTATTCACCAGTTCGGCGGCGATACCGCTCATGCCGGGTGCTTCCGTCACGGCCAGAAGACGGCCGGTCTTCTTGACCGACTTGCCGATCGTGGCTCGGTCAATGGGGTAGATGCTGCGCAGGTCGATCAGTTCAACGGATACCCCGGCTTTTTTGGCGAGACCCACTGCTTTCTGGCATTCCCGGATCATGGCACCATAACTGACCACCGTGATGTCATCGCCTTCCTGAAGCAGTCGCGCCTTACCGATGGGGATGGTGAACTTGTCTTCGGGAACTTCCTGCTTGATGGCCCGGTAAATGCGTTTGGGTTCCATGAAAATAACCGGATCTTCCGATTCAATGGATGCAATTAACAGTCCTTTTGCATCATACGGTGTAGACGGAATCACGACTTTCAGGCCCGGCACATGGGCGAAGATCGATTCCAGGCTCTCGGAGTGATGCTCCAGAGCCCGAATGCCGCCACCGTAAGGCATGCGTATGACAACAGGCGTGGTGTATTGCCCACGGGTGCGGTTGCGCATGCGGGCCACGTGAGAAATGATCTGGTTCATGGCCGGTAATACAAAACCGGAAAACTGCATTTCCACCACCGGGTTCATACCGGCAACAGACATCCCCACCGCCGTTCCGACGATGCCGCTTTCAGCCAGCGGCGAATCGAATACACGGTCTTCGCCGTACTTCTTCTGCAGGTCGGCGGTCACACGGAACACACCGCCTTCAACACCGGCGTCCTCACCGTAAACCACCATGTTCTTGTCTTCGTTGAGCTTGATGTCCAGAGCGCTGTTGAGTGCCTGAACCATGTTCATCACTTTCATTGCTGCGACTCCTTCCACTTCATAAACTTCTGGTATTCCACAAGCTGGGCCTTCAGGTCATCCGGCATTTCAGCATACTGATACTTGAACACGTCCTCAACCGGATAGTCGGGATAGTTTTCCACTTCCGCAAATGCAGTGTCCACTTCCTTGCCGTACTGTTTCATCAGTTTTTCCTCGTCTGCTTCCTTCCACCGGTTCTTCCCGGTCAGATAATTACGAAGGCGAATGACAGGATCTTTGTCCTTCCAGCTTTCTTCCTCTTCTTTTGTCCGGTACCGTCCCGGATCGTCGGAAGTGGTGTGGGCACCGGCACGATAAGTGACCGCTTCCACCAGGACCGGTTCACTGTGTTGTTCCGCATGCTCCCGGGCCATCTTGAAGGTCTGGTAGCAGGCGGCCAGATCGTTTCCGTCCACCTGGATGCCCTTGATACCGTAAGCAACGGATTTGATGGCCACGGACTCGGCTGCGGTCTGTTTGTCAAACGGGCAGGAAATGGCATAGCCGTTGTTCTGGATCACAAAGACAACCGGTACCTTCCAGACGCCGGCAAAGTTCAGGGCCTCATGGAAATCACCTTCGGACGTACCGCCGTCTCCACAAAATCCAAACACAACGCCCGGCTTTTTCTGATACTTCAGGGCATAGCCGATGCCGGTCGCGTGCAGGAGCTGGGAGGCAATGGGTACCGAGATGGGCAGGACATTCCTGGCTTTTGTATGTTTGCTGCCGTCTTCATGGCCGCTCCAGTACAGGAACATTTCCTTCAGGGTAACACCCTTGGCCAACCAGGCGCCCAACTCCCGGTATGCGGGAACCAGCCAGTCCTCGTCTTTCATGACCATTCCAGCGGCCACGGTTGCAGCTTCCTGGCCCAGGTTGGGCGGGTAGGTAAACATCCGTCCCTGGCGCTGGTAGGAGACCGCGCGAAGATCCACGGTCCGGGTCAGCAGAATTCGCTTTAAACCCTCATCGAGAATCTTGTCGGTATCTTCTTCAAATTCTTTTTGATTCACAATTTTTCCCTGATGGTCCATCAGGCGAAACATTTTTTTCTTGAGCGGACTGTACTTGTCAAACATAGTCCCTCCATTGCTTCAGTATTCATGTACGATAAAACATTACCAAAAAGGAAAGAAAAGGTCAACGGGTAATTCAAATTTCAACTATTCCTGGAAAGGTCTTGAATATAAATACATTCAACGCGCGAAAACACGAGTAAAAAAGTAAACAAAAAAGTCATGTGAGGTGTACAATACCAGTAACGAACGAGGAGTCGTTCACTGTGCGAAAGGAGGCAGCATGAAGCACCGAAACATCTATTCACTGCTGTTGATTGCCATCATGACGACATTGTTTTCATGTGTCATCCATGCAGAGAAGAAGGAGAAGACGGAAATGAAGTACCGCGATCTCACTCCCGAAGAAGAACGGGTTATTATCCACAAAGGTACGGAACGGGCATTCACCGGTGAATACTATGACCATAAGGAAAAGGGACTGTATACCTGCCGTCAATGCGGGGCACCGCTGTACCGGTCTGAAGACAAGTTTGAGTCGGGCTGCGGATGGCCCAGCTTTGATGATGAAATTGACGGTGCAGTCAAGCGGGTACCGGATGCGGATGGCCGCAGGACGGAAATTATCTGCGCCAACTGTGGGGGGCATCTTGGACATGTATTTATCGGGGAAGGCTTTACGCCGAAAAATACCCGGCACTGCGTAAACTCCATTTCCATGGATTTCATTCCCGCAGACCAACTGGATAAAGACGGCAACCCGATGAAAGCGACAAAGGATTCTGAATTGAAGACAGAGAGGGCCGTTTTTGCCGGAGGTTGTTTCTGGGGAGTGGAACATCTGATGAAGGAGAAAGCCGGAGTTCTGGAAACGACGGTCGGCTACACCGGTGGCCACGTCGATGAACCCACCTACAAGCAAGTCTGCTACGAAGATACCGGACACGCGGAAGCGGTAGAGGTTGTTTTTGATCCGTCGGTCATTTCGTTCGAGGAACTTTGCCGGTTCTTTTTTGAAATTCACGATCCCACTCAGGTGGACCGGCAGGGTCCGGATCTCGGCGAACAGTATCGGTCAGCCGTTTTCACGACTTCTGCTGAACAGATCGCAGTTGCGGAAGATCTGATTGCCGAACTGAAGAAGAAAGGGTACCAGGTGGTGACAGAGGTGGAGCCGCTGGAGAAGTTCTGGCCGGCTGAAGACTATCATCAGGATTATTATGATAAGACGGGGAAGGCGCCGTATTGTCACCGATACGTACCCAGATTTGATTGAAGCCAGCTCACTTTGATGGTCACCAAGCCCGGCTGCAAGGCCGGGCTTTTCTTGTGTGAAGTCCGGCTCATCGTCAGCAGGTCAAAATGAAATGATTTTGTTCCATATGGCATCAGACAAATCACGCGGATTTTCGTACGAACATTCATGGGATTTTTGTGCCAATCAAAAAAAACGATATCGAGATTGAAAACAGGACGGGGGATTCTTCCGTCCATTAACAGGAGGACTCTATGAAACGCTTGTTATGTTGTCTGCTCCTTTTCGGGGGCATAACCGGTGCGATGGCATTGGACGATGCACGTCTGCTTCGCAATCCGGACATTTATGGGGACAAGATTGTTTTCACCTATGCCGGTGACCTGTGGACGGTGAATGCGCAAGGTGGTACCGCTGTCCGGTTGACAACCGGTGACGGCATTGAAACCGGTGCCCTGTTTTCACCGGACGGTACGCAGATCGCTTTCAGTGCGCAGTATGACGGAAACACGGACGTGTTTGTCATTCCCGCAGAAGGCGGTGTACCGCAACGGATTACCTGGCATCCGGCCAGCGACGTAGTGGTGAGCTGGACGCCTGACGGAAAGAAGCTGGTATTCGCATCGAGTCGGGAGAATGCGACCCGTCAAACGGCGCTCTTTACCATTGATGTAGACGGTGTTTTCCCGGAACGTCTTCCGCTTCCGGAAGGGGCAACGGGCGAGTATTCGGCCGATGGCAGCCGGTTGGCGTATAATCCACTGCCTGCTCGAGTGTTCCGTGCATGGAGACGGTATCGCGGTGGGTCCGCACCCTACATCTGGATTCTGAATGTCAAGACCAATGATGTGACCCGGGTTCCCCGGACTGACAGCAATGATGTATATCCCTACTGGAACGGAAATTCGGTATTGTTCCTGTCCGACCGGGACCGGGTTATGAACCTGTACCGGTACACGCCGGGCGGGGATGTCGAACAGCTCACCACATTTACCGGCGCGGATATCAAGACGTACGGTACGGACGGTCAACGGGTTGTTTTTGAGCGGGAAGGCCGGCTGCATGTGATGGATACCCCGGATGCCGAACCGCGCACCATCCGCGTGGATGTGCCGGTTGAGCGCCTGTTGACGCGACCGGGTTATGTGGATGCGTCCAAACTGATTTTCAGCGGCAATATTTCTCCTACCGGGAAACGGGCTGTGTTTGGTGCCCGAGGTGAAATCCTGACGGTGCCGGCCGACAAAGGCGATATCCGCAATATCACCAACACCACCGGCAAAATGGAACGGATGCCGGCCTGGTCTCCGGATGGGAAGAAGATTGCATATTTCGGAGAAAAAGAAGGTGAATACGCCATTTTCATCACGGACCAGAAAGGTCTGGCCGATCCGGCTGTGGTTGAGATTCCGCACCCGACTTTCTTCTACGAACTGGTCTGGTCGCCCGATTCCAAACGGCTGGCATTCAACGATGTCAAAGGCAACCTGTATATTCTCAACCTTGCAGACAAGAAGATTACCACTGTGGATACCGATCCCGAGTTCCTGCATGTCCCGACACCGGTATGGTCACCTGACAGCAACTGGCTGGCCTATCGGATTTCCGGTGACAACGGGTTTGGTCTGATCCGGCTCTACAAAGTGGCCGACGGAACATCCGCAACGGTTACTGACGGACTCAGTGACGCGACCGATCCGGCTTTCTCGAGGGACGGCAAATTCCTGTTCTTTACAGCGAGTACGGACCTGGCACAGGATGTGGCCTGGCTGGATATGTCGGAATACCCGCATCATCCCACCCGGAGTATCTACCTGGTGGTGTTGGCCGCAGATCAAGCCTCTCCCTTCGCTCCTGAAAGCGATGAAGAGGAAGCCGCCAAGACGAATGGAAAGAAAGACAACGGCAAAAAAGACAAGAAAGAAAACGGCGAAAAGGAAACGGTTACCAGAATCGACCTGGATGCCATCGGCAACCGGATCGTATCGGTTGATGTACCGGCAGGTGCTTATGGATCACTTCAGGCGGGAGAAAACTGTCTGTTCTACCTGGAAACACCGGAAGATGGAGATCCGCTCCTGCATCAGTTTGACATGAAGAAACAGAAGGACAAAGAGCTGGGCTCCGGTGTCCGTCAGTTTGTTTTGTCTGCAGACGGCAAGAAAATGCTGGTGGAGAAGGGCCGGGCCAGCTGGATGATTGTGGATGCGGGTAAGGAAATCAAGACCGGTGATGCCTTGAAAACGGGTGCGATGGAAGTGTGGTCCAACCCGGCAGACGAGTATCGGCAGATGCTCTATGAAGCGTGGCGTATCAACCGGGACTGGTTCTATGATCCGGGTATGCACGGTCAGGATTGGGATGGCATCTGGAAACAGTATGCGGCCTATCTGCCCTATGTATCCCACCGGGATGACCTGAATTATCTGATGAACATGATACTGGGTGAATATACCTGCGGCCATGCATACAATGGCGGCGGGAACTATCCGGACGTGGACCGGGTGCCTGGCGGTCTGCTGGGTGCCGACTATGAAATGGTGGATGGCTATTATCGGATCAAGAAGATCTACCGGGGTGAAAACTGGAATCCCGATCTCCGTTCGCCGTTGACCGAACCGGGAATCGATGTCCGCGAAGGGGATTACCTCCTCAGTGTGGACGGCAAACCGCTGAAGGGCGATCAGAACCTCTATTCCCGTTTCGTGAAAAAGGCCGGCAAACAGGTTGTGATCCGGGTGAACGACAAGCCGGAACTGACCGGTGCACGGACAGCGGTGGTGGTGCCGATCAGCAACGAATATACGCTGCGTCATCGCCAGTGGATTGAGGAGAATCGGCAGAAAGTCAATGAACTGTCCGGTGGAAAGGCCGGGTACGTGTACATGCCCAACACATCATCGGCCGGTTTCAATGCGTTCAACCGCTACTTCTTTGCCAACCTGGACAAGGATGCCATCGTGATCGACGAACGCTTCAACGGCGGCGGCTATGTGGCTGATTATGTGATCAACATGCTGAACCGTCCGTTCCTGTCCTGGTGGCAGCCCCGGTACGGCAGACCGTTCTCCAGTCCCAACAGCGGGCACTGGGGTCCAAAGGTCATGCTGATCAACGAGTATGCCGGGTCCGGTGGAGACTTCATGCCATGGGCATTCCGCAAGACCGGCGTGGGTAAACTGGTGGGTAAGCGCACCTGGGGCGGCCTGGTCGGAATCAGCGGCTATCCGCCTCTGATGGACGGCGGTTATGTCACGGCGCCCAGCTTCGGGATTGTCAGTGAAGACGGTAAGTTCATCATCGAGAACCATGGGGTAGATCCGGATGTGGAAGTGGAAATTCTGCCGAAGGACTATGCCGAGGGCAGGGACCCGCAGCTGGAGAAGGCCGTGGAGGTGGTACTGGACGATCTGAAGACGAAGCAGCCGCCGAAGTTCCACCGGGATGATTTCCCACGCGGCAGATAGATCAGGCAACGCTGAATGGTAACTCGTAGGGAGGCAGACGCCTCCCTTTTTTTGCAGTTTCTTTTTCTGGACAACCGGACGTTTAAGATCGTACTGTAAACCCATGAAAGATGATTTCTCTATCACAGGACTGGTAAAAGACTGGGTATTCCGTGTTACGGAAACAGAGCCGGGTCAATTCGAGATGCAGGGGATGCGACGGTCTGGAGAAAGCGTTTCCATGTGCGCAATGGATCGGCTTGCGTTGGCTGAATCCGTCGGGAGAGAGGCCCGTCGACTGGACGAGCCTTACCTGAATCCTCAGGTGGAACCGGGTCGCCGTTACTATTTCAACACGGATCTCCCCGAGGTGTTTCCGCCTGAGCTGAAACGCATCCTCCTGGACGAAATTCTGCTGGGCAACTGGATCTGCGACTACTGGCAGGATTTCGGTCACGGTGTACAGCTGGCGGAGCCCTTCCAGGTGTCCCGTCAAGACGTGGAGCCACCCCTGGAATACCGGGAGGTGAACGATCCGCATTACTGGAAGGATGAGGTTCACCTGATCGGGAGTGACTGTTTTGTAGCGACATCATTTTCGAAGACACCTGGTTGACCGGTTTGATCTTTTTTCTTGACAGGCCGGGATTCTGGGATAGGATGTTCTTCATGAATACGACGAAAACCACCAACGGCGAACAGTTCAGCTTCTATTATTTCTGGTTTTACATCTAGGCTGTTCGCCGACGAACGGGATTACCCGGGCCGTGCGGTGAACAGCCGCACGGCCCTTTTTGTTATCAAAGGGCCGTGAATCCACATTCACGGCTCATTTTTTTTGAAAGGGGCGCAGAGGAATGAATCAACTGAAACTGGCTTCGTTGAAGGACCGGACCCGGACCGTCATTCCGGTGGGCGATCTTCAGATCGGCCGGGACC
>DAINNF010000111.1:0-9010 GCA_036736005.1 Acidobacteriota bacterium | reverse complement strand
ATAGTAGGATGAATGTGTCGGAGGCGAACTCAGTTCATGGCGCGGCCCAATCGGTTTGTCGCCCACATTCAGGTAGACGGACAAACCGCAAGCTGCCATGTCGCCGATACCGGCCGTCTGAAAGAAATCCTGACCCCCGGACGGGAGATTCTCGTCAGCCGGAATCCGTTGCATTTCAAGACCGACTATCGCCTGCTGGCCGCGCGGATGGAGAAATGGGTTCTCATCAACACCGGCATACACTCCCGGATTGTCCGACGTGCGCTGGAAGCAGGGATTCTCGGGTTCACGCCGAAGAAGATCCAATCCGAAGTGCCTGTCAAACACGGCCGCCTGGATCATCTCTTGGATGACCGGCTCTACATTGAAGTCAAAGGCACCAATCTGTTGATTGATGGTCAATGCCGCTTTCCGGATGCACCAACCACGAGAGGACGTCGTCACCTGGAGACATTGATCGACCTTTCCGATCAGGGCTACGAGGCCATGATCCTTCTGCTCGGTCTCAGGGACGGGGATTGTTTCCGCCCCAATGACGACATGGATCCCGACTTTGGGCGTACATTCCGGGATGCATTGCACCGCGGGGTCCGGTATCACGGTTTCAGGATTCATGTGGACCCGGAATCCGGTAGCATAACGGCCGGTAAATATCTGCCCCTCTGTCCGGAGGTTCTGAATGGATGAAGTTGTAAGCGCATTTCTTGTCTATCTGGAATCCGAGCGGAACTACTCTCCTCACACTATCCGAAGCTACCGGGTGGATTTGCGTCAATTTCAGGAGTTTCTCGATATGTTCGAACTGGATGTTTTTCAGGTTGAACGGGCAGATGTCCGGATGTATCTCGGTGAACTGAAACGGCGCGGATGCAGAAAAACGACACTGGCAAGGAAGCTGGCATCGTTAAAGTCCTTCTACCGCTACCTGAAACGGACCCGGAAGATGGACCGGAATCCGGCCGCCCTCGTTTCATCTCCCCGTCTGGAGAAACCGCTGCCCAAGTTTCTGACAACCGATGAAGTATCCCGACTGTTTTCCGTAATTGAGACCGACACATTCCTGGGTGTCCGGAACCGTGCCATGGTTGAACTGTTTTACGCATGCGGCATGCGAATCGCGGAACTGGTTTCCCTGACCATGAAACAGCTGGACCTGGACAACCAGTTGATCCGCGTACTGGGCAAAGGGGGGAAGGAACGCATCATTCCCTTTGGAACACCTGCTAAAAAATGGCTGAAACGATACATCGGGGAACGCCGGCATTTTCTGGTCGATAAAGGAAATATGGGCGAGTCCTGCATATTCGTAAACAAGGACGGTAACGGCATTTCAGACCGGGCGGTCCGTATGATTGTGGACCGGGTACTGTATCTGGCTGCTGATCGACACGGCCTTTCCCCCCATTCCCTTCGACACAGCTTTGCAACCCACATGTTGGATAACGGAGCGGATTTGCGCGCCATCCAGGAGTTGCTGGGCCACGCGTCCCTCGCAACGACTGAACGGTACACCCACATCACCCATGAACGACTCCTCCAGATATACCGGAAAGCTCATCCCCGAGAAAATGACTCATAAAAAAACCCGCTGTACAGCGGGTTGTTGGAATTTCGCAGATAATAACCGTTAATTGCGATGGAAATTCCGGTGCATGATGGTCAGCGATTCGTTCAAGCGCTGATCGGCCGGCATGCTGCCCAGTTTCCGGTTGATGTCTTCATCATCCTCAGCGGTCAACAGTTCCTTGACATATGTCAGTACGAACGCCGGGAAAATATTATCCGCCGTATAAAGGTCTTCCTCTCCCTCCAGAAAACGTGCAGATTCAACACAACTTCTGGGCAGATTTGGAAACATGGAGAATGCCTCTCCGTTGCGATCCATCCCGGGTTCCATGTACAGACGCTGTGCAAGCTCCATCGATTTTTCAGGATTGGTCAGACCCCAGCGTGCTGCCAGTGTAATCCCGGCCAGAATCAGATGTACCATTGCACTTCCGTCTGCGGTACGAAGTTCGACTGTCTGACGGTCCGTTTTCCCCTGAGGAGCCAGATTACCCGGGAGAGCGGGATTCACCTTATCGGCCAGACACCCGATATTCCGCCACCCCAGCGGGACACGGATCATGGCATTGCGGTTCAGATCACTCCAGCAGACTTTGGTGGGGGCTTCCTGTCCCGGAACAAGACGCAGATAAGCCGATGAGACGGTGTTGCCGAATGCCGTCAAAGAAGACGCATACCGGCACAGTCCACCGATTAACTGACTTGCATAGTCCGACAAGCTGCCCTTGTCGTCAACCATGACGGATTCATCTCCCTTTTTCAGCAGAGTATGGAAATGGAACCCGTTACCTGCCACGCCTTCTTCCAGCTTCGGGGCAAATGTCACCACAAATCCATTCCGGTGCGCCACGTTCCGGATGATCCAGCGGGCAATGACCAGATCATCCGCCATGTCCTCAACAGGAGCCGGTGAGAACTCGATTTCCCACTGTTCACCGTCACGACCGTCCAATTGCGGAATGTTACTGTTCAAGTGTCGGATCACGCCCACTTCACTATGAGCATACTTGACCGAACCGGTAATCCGCGCGATATGCCGGACCATTTCATTGACTACTGAACCGCTCTTCACGAACGGTGCACTTGCGTGGTATCCACGTTGCCGTTCAATCGGATAGCCATCATCCTCCGGACTCAATGCACGGTACAGCATGAAGAACTCCAACTCGCCCAGGGCATGCAGCCTTAGACCGGTTTCCTCCATCAGCATTGCGGCTGCGTTGCGCAGAATATTGTCCGGGGCAAATGGTGCAGGTTCTCCATCCCTGTTGAGAAACCGACAGACAAAGTTCAGGCTGTCGTTCTCAAAGGGATCCAGAAACGCCGTTCTGTAAACGGGAACAACATAGAGGTCCGAAACAGAGGTATCCACCATGCCTTTGAACAGCGAAGACCCGTCCACCCGTTCGCCATTCGCCAGCAGACTCTCCGCCTGCTCACGGTTTTGTATGGGCAGCCGCAGTTCTTTCAACTTTCCGTCAAGGGCCGTGTAGTGGAATGTGATGAATGCCAGTTCCCGTTCTTCAATCACCCGGAGCATATCCGCCCGGCTGAATTCATCTCGCTCTTTGTTTAACTGTTTGCACAGGGGATTGATGAGGCCAATCTGACCGGACATCCATTCCTCCTTCAACTCGTGGTTTCCCCATTATCCCAGATTGTATACAGTCTTCAACATCAAACCCCCGACCAGTTCCCGCTCCGAACCCGTGCGTTACAATTCATTATTCACCGATGCCCGGTTCAAACGGACCGAACCATTCATTTCTGCTCTACTGTGATAATCTGTATGAAACAAGCAAGGCCTGATTTACGAACAAACACAGCACGAACCGACATTCGTGGACATTGCTGTTCTTCATTGAACAGAAACGAACATTGAACCGGAGCAAACTGATTTGCTCCCGAATTGTGCGAGGAGGCGTTATATGAAACGGTTAAGTGTACTGCTTATTCTCTGTGCATTCCTGATCGGCGTACCGGCTGATTCGGCCGAAACAAAGAAGCAGACCCATTGTCCCATCTGTAAGATGGAGATCCAGAAAGACCTCTATGTGGACTACGAGGGGAAACGGGTTTATTTCGGTTGTTCCGGATGTCCGGACAAGTTCAGGGCCAATCCTGAAACGTACATCAAACAGATGGAAGAAGCCGGGATTGAATTGGAAAACAGCCCCGAGCAAACCGAAACGGAGAATGAGAAGAAAACAAAACATGTACAGGTCTACTGCATTTGCGGATCTGATCACATGGATTATTCACTTTATGCAGATACCGGTGGGAAGCGTGTTTTCTTCTGCAACGTTCAATGCAAAGATCATTTCATGCAGAATCCGCAAGAGAATCTGAAGAAGATGGAGAAGAAAGGCATCAAACTGGAAGATGCGCCCTCCAAATAGGGTGCGAAACGGCAACAAACACCAACAAGGGGTGGGAATATTCCCACCCCTTTTCATTCGCGATTCCTCTTTAAATCTAAATCTACCGATACCGGCAATCGATCCACGCCCGTCTTCCGTCCGGATACATCACATAGACCCGATTGGACCGAACTTTTTGTACCACGCATCGATTTCCGGAAATAATGATCGCCTGTCCCGGCCGAATTGAGCGCGGAACCACCAGGACCCGCCTTCCGGAAACGGCATGATACCGGACGGTGATACCGGGACCATGTACAGCACCGACCGGGTACACCACGCAACCACTTCCAAGTACAGCCATCAGGCCCAATATGCCAATTCCGATCTTCATATTGTTTATCATGGGATCACCTCCTGTCCGGTTTGGATGACATCGGTCATCTGCCCTGTAGGAAATGCAAGAGTGCCGCCAGAAAACCTGTTCGGCGTGTGACGCAGATCAACTTTCCCGAAAATGCAGCAAACCCGGTGTTCCGGTTACCTCCCCGCCCCGTATGCATCCATATGCGGTCACCCGAAGAAAAAAAGGGCCAAAAAGGCCCTCTCAACAGACGATTGGTTCCGGCATGGTCAGCGGTAGCTGTTCATCAGTTTCCGGAGTTTTTCCGTGTTCAGTTCCCGTTCGACCAACGGAGTCCGCTCCTCCTGATACAACGGAAGGGTATCTTCAAAGCTGGTTCCGCTCACCTGGTAGAAAATACCCAGTTCAAGCTTTTCTTCGTTCAGCGCATGGGTCAACGCCTGTATCCGGTCCGTGGGATCATGATCATCCGGCAGGTAACTCACGTGTTCATTGAACCACTGATACGTATTGACCTTATTGAACACAACGCAGGGCTGCAGAATATCAACCAGTGCATACCCATCATGCTCAATCGCCCGACGGATGATGTTTTTGGCCTGGTCAATCTGGCCTGCAAAGGCACGTGCCACAAAGGTAGCCCCCAGAGAAATCGCAACGGCCAGGGGATTGAACGGTGTGCTCTCCACTCCGTTCACCTGCACCGGGGTCTTGAATCCCTTCTGGCTGGTTGGTGATGCCTGCCCTTTGGTCAAACCGTATACCATGTTGTTGTGCACAATATTGGTAATATTCGGATTTCGTCGGATGGTATGGATAAAGTGATTACCGCCCTCTCCATACATGTCACCGTCTCCCCCTTCTGCGATGACGGTCAGGTTGGGATTGGCCGCTTTCAATCCGGTCGCAATAGAAAGCGCCCGGCCATGAAGCGAATGAAATGTATTTACATGCAGATAATGGGGAAGTTTTGCCGCCTGGCCGATTCCGGAGACAATTGCGGTCTGGACGGGATCCAATTCCATCTCCGTCAGGGTTTCCTTCAGAATGCGCAGAATGCCGAAATTACCGCAGCCGGGACACCATTGAATGTCCTGATTCTCTTTTTCGAATGTGCGGTCCGTCATGCCTGTCCTCCCTTGATTACCTGCTCCAGTTGGCCACCCAGTTCTTCCACGGAAAACGGCCTGCCGTCGAACTTACGGACATGGTCATCCATGGTGATCCCGTAGTGACCGAGAAGAATCCGCTCGAATTGTCCGGTGGCGTTCTGTTCCACCATGACGCGTCGCCTGACCCTTTTCAGGCGACCCCTTCCCCTGACAGATAACGGGTATACCTGTGAGAAGTGAATCACCTGCACGTCCAGGTTCCGTTCTGCCACGGCGTCCCGAACCATAGGGTATGTCGACCCCCAGCATATGACCGCCGTGTCCGCAGCATCCGCGCCTGAAATTTCAGGATCCCGTGCGTATTCTTCAATTGCCTTCATCTTACGCAGACGTTTGCTGGTCATCCTCACGCGGACATCCGCATCTTCTGTAATGTGTCCGTCTTCCAAATGTTCATTTCCACTCACAACCGGTATGCCTCTGCCGAATCCCGGTATGGCACGTGGAGAAACGCCGTCGTCCGTCAACGAATACCGCTGGTAGGATTCATCCGACTCGATGATGTGCGCACGCCGATCCAGTTCCGGAATCTCAGGCGGATAAAAATCATAGTAGGTATCCACAAAATACTGGTCTGTCAGGACAAAAACCGGCACCTGAAAACGGTCCGCCAGATCGAATGCCTGACGGGTCAACTCAAATCCTTCCGTCAGCGTTCCGGGTGACAGAATAATCCGGGGAAATTCACCATGACCGGCATACAGGACCATTTCCAGGTCCCCCTGTTCTGTTCGCGTCGGAAGTCCGGTTGCCGGACCGGGCCGCTGAGCCAGATGCACCACAACAGGCGTCTCGGTCATGCCCGCCAGGCTGATTCCCTCCTCCATCAGCGCAAATCCGCCACCCGAGGTCGTCACCATCGCACGACCGCCGCCAAACCAGCCTCCGATGGCCATATTGATTGCCGAAATTTCATCTTCGACCTGCTCCGCCACAATTTCGAATTCTTTCGCTTTTGCAGAGAGATACGTAAGGACTGCGGTACCTGGGGACATCGGATAGGAGGTAATCATGTTGCATCCTCCCGCAATTGCGCCCAATGCGACCGCCTGGGAACCGTTCACGGCAACTTCCTCTTCCGAGCCCTCATCTGCTTTCTTCGGACATGCAATATCCATATCCAGGTTCGTGCCCAGTTCATAACCTGCGGCAACCGCATTCACGTTGCCTTCCACGACTTTTTCGCCCTTTCGAGCAAAGAGTTCCCGGATCTCTTCTTTTGCGCGGTCCAGGTCCAGACCGAACAGGCCCGCCAGCACGCCCGCTGCAACCGTATTGCTATACAGACGATTCCCCAGTTCCTTTGCTGTTTTGAACAGGGGAACATGAACGACATTTGCCGATGTCTTGTAGTTCCTGTCCACCAGATTCGGTTCCAGCAGAATTGTGGTACTTTCCGTTATGCGGCCGGACAGTCCAAGCAGGGATTCTTCAGAAAATGGGATCAGCACGTCAATTCGACTGACAAATGACTGTACCGGTTTCCCGGCTATCCGTATCGCCGTGCTGGTTGTTCCTCCCCGTACACGTGACATGTACTCCTTGGTCGCGTAAACATGAAGACCCAACGCCTTGAATAGTGCCAGTGCCACCCGTTCAACCGTCTGGATACCCTGACCGGCGGCACCACTGATGACAATGGACACATCCGTCCGAGTCCCGTTTGAATTTGATGTTTCAGTCATATACTCTCCATTATTACGGTTTCGCCTTCCACTATACACAACCTGCACAGAAAAGAAAGACGATTCTTTACCTTTTTGGAATGCTTACCATCTTCCTGATTCCATCTCACTCGAACATTCATACATTACGACTGTTCAAGGATCCAGATAAACAGACGTAATCTCTCCAATGTACATGCTATGGTAATCCAGCTTCGGATAGTGTTTGCTGATGCTTTTCTCGATAAACTGTTCCGGCCTGATTTTATCTGAATACAACTTTCTGCAGCTCAGCACGAGCCTTGCTTCCTCAAATCCGACTCTTCTGTCCGGTAATTCAACAACGGTCAGTCCTGCCATCTGAACCTTGTTCACGTCACGACCGGACAGTGTTCCACAGAGATTCAGGGCTTCGCGGTATTTCTCCGGCAGAATCGACAGGGTGAACCCGTCATATCGCTTGATGAATTGATCCGTGTATCGGGTCGGCCGAACATAAATTGTCGCGACGGGCTTGTGCCACAGGACACCCAATCCGCCCCAACTTGCCGTCATGGTATTGAAATGTCCGCTGTTTCCCGCCGTTACCAGCATCCAGTCATTGCCGATCAATTTGAATGGATTCTCCAGCAATTGGGCTGGTTCAGCATGTTTCCATTTCTTCATTTTGCCAGTCCCGTCCCTGCTTTATTGAATTTATTGTATCAGGTGAGCCGCAAAAAGAAAAAGACCGGCAGCTGCCGGTCTGTGATGGAATTACAGTCCATACTGTTTGCCACATGGATCGATCAGGGATTCTCGAGAACGCCCCCGGCATTCGCGTCTGCCCGCTTCAGCAGCCAGGCAAATATAAGTCCCACAAAACCAAGACAGGCAAACATGATCATGCTTGCAGTATAGGTATGCGTCACGTCTCTGAGCTTGCCGTTCAGATAGGGGAACAGTGCCAGACCGATGTTCTGTATCATTGTGATCAGACCGAAAGCGGAACCCACCAGTTCTTTCCGCACAATCAGCGGCACAGCCGGCCACATGGCTGCCGGTACCAGTACGAATGCCGCACCCAGAAGAATCATCGGATACCGCGGTTGAATCATGGTGAATGCCATCAGCAGAAAGCTGGGAATCATCAGGAGCGAACCGACTGTCATCAGGGAGGCACGCTTTCCAATCTTGTCAACCAACTGGCCGGCAAAGGGTGCCAGTACCATGGAAGCAA
Source organism: Acidobacteriota bacterium (assembly GCA_036736005.1). GTDB lineage: Bacteria > Acidobacteriota > Holophagae > Thermotomaculales > Thermotomaculaceae > DAINNF01. Next base: position 665 of record DAINNF010000111.1, on the reverse strand, counting down.
AAATGATGATGGTGGTCGTACCGCCGGCAGTAGAGAACATGTGCAGAATGTTATTGAATACCTGGTAGAAAAATCCCCCTGTTCCTCCAGCTGTCAGAGCAATCCCCCATTTGTCGTGGAAGAAGTCGGTGGACAGGGCGGTGAACGGGAATATGGCCGAGTAGAATGTTACGCACAGGATGGCCACATACCAGAACGATTTCGGGAACTTCTTGATATCGGAAAGCACAATTTTGTCCTCAGCGCCTTCGTCTTCCAGTGTGAGAACACGCTCTCCCCGTTTGTCCATAACCCAGTAAACCAGTGCCGCCCCCAGGGAAACGACACAGAAGATGACCGCCGCCCAGAGGGCCGCTTTGTAATTGCCGAAGTATTGAGCAATCAATTCTTCCGTGTTGAAAGAGAACAGGGTTCCCAGGCGACTGATGGTCAATGCAATCCCGAATGAAAGGGCCAGCTCTTTGCCCTTGAACCATCGGGCCAGGATTGCACTCTGGGCCACTACCAGCGACTCAGAGCCGGCACCGAAAATGAACCGACCCACATACAGCACGGTAATATCCTGGGCAAGGGCAACAATGGCTGCCCCTATTGCGACCAGTAAAGCAAAAATTATACTGGCTGATCTCGTTCCGATAAGGTCAATCAGTATACCTCCGAGCAAT
>DAINNF010000110.1:0-9113 GCA_036736005.1 Acidobacteriota bacterium | reverse complement strand
CTGGCACCGCTGATGGATGTACCGGTTACCGTAACCGCAGGTATTGACGACCCGAGTCTGTGTGAGGACTGCACCCGCACCCTCACCGACACGCTGGACGACGTAGCTGATTTCGTTGCCTGCGACTTCTCCGATGAGCTGGAAGTAGCAACTGCTCAGGTTTACTATCCGTACTTCCCGAACTTCAATGTGTACGGTACTTATTCCTGGTGGGCCGGTGTGGCGATTTCTCAGCCGCATTTTGCCTATGGCGCTCCTGGCCAGCCCATGAATGTCACCCTGTATCTGATCGAAGCAGATGGCGACATTTACATGTATGATTGGGGAACCGTTCCGGGTAACGGTGTGGCCGCATTGGATCTGACCAGCATTACGCCGACTGCATACGCTGTATCGCCGACCGACAGTGGATTCGGTGATGAAGACTTCTGGGCACTGGCCGTATGTGAAGGTACAATCCCCGGCATGCCGCTCATCGTTGATGGTTTTGGCATGATGGGTGACGGTACGCAGGCGCAGGGCAACCTGGCTCGTCAGATGATGGGCATGATGCCGTGAAGGCGTTAGCGTAAACGAATAACTGTGTAACGATCGTCTGGCAACAGACGATAGAAAATCGGGGGGGCAAATATTTGCCCCCCCGTGTTTTGTCAGGATATAAGGATCACAGACTTTGTCGCTGAAGGAGTGTGCCGGCAATGAAAAAGCAATCGGTAGAAGGACACCGTTTGGGAGCAACACGAGTGAAGCAGGTCGCGGGTTTTGGAAGCTTGACAGTTATGCTCATGGCATTGGCGTGGACAGGATGTGTACGATCACCGGTCAATTATGAAGACTTGAATGGTCTGGTGGCGTTTTACTGGAAGATGCGAATGGAGACAACGTATGAATATCCCGTGGGAAGACACGTGGTCTCACTATACGATGATCTGCTGGACCCGGAAGTGCGTAAACATTATAAGAGACAGGAAATTTATAATCATTTTAACCTCCATTTATCGAATTGGCAGCTTGTGGATATTGAGTATAAAAAGCCCGATGAGGCAGCCGTTCACAGTCAGATCAGTTTTGAGTTTCGCGGCTTTGATATGAAGCATGTCAAGGTGACGGATCGATGGGTGAAGCGTGACGGACGCTGGTACTGGTCACCGATGTTCAAGAAGGGACCCTTCTAATCAGGCTTTCCGTAGGGTGTGAATAAGGAGAAGCAGATGAAGTTGATCGTGTGCAGCATGTTTTTGACGGCCGTCATAACGTCCGGGATCAGCGCCGAGCAGGCAGTTTCGGTCTTTGACATTAGAGGTGAGGTGGTTACGCTTTCCGGCAAGAAGGAACCAATTGAGTGGCACGTGAAGGTGAAGGGGGAGCGGGTCACACTGACGTCCGTTGATAAACCGGGAAACAAATCGATTCAACTGCTGATACGGAATGGTAGTGTGCGCGAAATTCAACTTCCTAAGCGTTTCCAGGGACGGTTGGTTCCCTTTAGGATAAAGACTCCGGAGGCGGTTCGGTTGGAACTTCAGAATCCATTCATCCCATACCGGATGGTGTTGACCTATCTTCTCAAGGGTACAACTGAAAGTGTGTACGAGGGCAACCGATATCAAATCATCGAGGTGGGCCAATGATGAAGAGATGGATGTGGATGCTGGTGGGTATTCTAATCTCTATACAGGTATTTGGTCAAGAATCCGTGACCGTGGATCGACCCTGGAACGGATACTGGTGGCCGTTTGAAGATGGGGCCTTGGTAACCGGGATCGATTTTCGAAATCGACCGTCGGCGATGGAAAAATACGATCTCATTTTCCAGCAGAACGGACAGGCGGTTCAATGGGAATTGGAGCGTCATTATGATCCGGATGCGCCATACTGGTTTGGGCATTGCAATGGTTGGGCAGCTGCCAGTGTGTTGGAGCAAGAGCCGGAAGCGGGCGTAACCTACAGCTATATGACCTTCTCCACGGGCGAATTGAAGGGACTGTTGACAGAGGCGTCTCAGGGATCTATCGGAAGTGTATATGGTACAGCATATCGCGATGCGTCCAATGACTTTTCAGACATTGATCCGCTTGATTTTCAGACTGTGTTGCAGCTCTATTTGAGAGACAATGGGATTCCGATTATCATGGATGCGGATCCGGGGGTTGAAGTATGGTCGTATCCCATTTTCGCCTATGAGTTGGATTGGACGGACGATGGGTCAACGCGACATGTCACCTGTACGGTTCGCTGTGCGACCGACGGTGTCATGCCGGATTCCCAGGTAAACACGGAGTTTGTCAAAACCTACACGTATGACCTGTACCTGGATGGAGGGACCCCGGTGGGAGGAGATTGGACGGGTGGATCAGTGGATGATCACCCGGATTTTTTGTGGTACCCGGATTTTCAGAGATCGGCCAATCCGTATGTACGTGCATCGGACGTTCGGGAGTTGGTGGCAGGAACGTTGCCCACGGATCTGGATGATCCGGTGGAGCCTAACGACGCTCTTCCCCAGGCGGGGGTTCCGGCCCCTGCGGGCATCCAACGCTTGCTGAATGCGGACTGGTTTCGGTTTGATATTGAGAAATATCAGAGACTTCAGGTACAGATTGGGTTTAACGATCCGGATTATTATGAGGAACCCGCTCTGTGGAATGAAGCGGGCGAATTCCTGTCCTGGATTGAAAAGGACGGTGCAACAGATATGGGGATGTGGACGGTTGAGACAGAGAATCAGGACCTGAGACGTGTGCTGTCCATTGATACGTCGGGCCTCTTTGACGGGAACTATCTACTGGATGTTTCAGTTGTTTCCAGGTCGGCTTACGTGTCTCATGTGGACATGAATCCTTACTGGACTATGGTATCCCTCTGGCGGTCTACGGATTCAGAACCGGTGTCCGCTCAGTTTTACATCGGATCAGCGGAATCGGCCACCTCAATGGGTGATCCAACTATTCTTAGCAAGCACACGTTCAGGGAAATCTCTTCCGCGGACTTGCCATCACAGACGCAGTGGCTGAAGGTAAACACCCTAGATGCAGCGGTATCAGCGCGTACGTTGTACAGATCAGGTAATAATGCCTCTCTGGGTTTGTGGGATGATTCGGAACCGGAAACCAACTTTGTACTTCCTCATGTGCCGGACAATATGGACTACTGGTGGTATGGGTTGGTATTGCTGAATACGTCAGGGCTTTCAGAAGCCCATGTAAAGCTCACAGCGTACAATCACCAGGGGGGAGTTCTGGCTGAGAGAGAGCTGGATTTGAATACTTATGAGAAGCGCGTGGGTTTATATGAGGAATTTTTCCCGGATATCCCGGTTGAACAGCTGGCTTTCTTCATGGGTTCCAGCAGTGAACCATTGATGGTGAGTTCGTTGTACGGAACACGGGATCATGACGAGCTGTCTTATGTCAATATCAGCGGACAGGATCTGTCAGGGCTCTGGTGGGTGCCGATGGATCTGATTGATACGGCCAATGCATGGTATGGGATTGCACTGGTCAATCCCGGAACTATTGCCACACAAGTTTATTTCCGTTGGTATGTGGAAGGTGAACCACAGTATGTGTATCAGGAACAGCGATATATCGGTCCGAAGGAAAAGTTGCTATCAGTGCTTTCGGATTTGATGCCGGAATGGCTTCGGAATGAGCCGGTAAAAAGACTGGAAATCGATGTAATTAACGGTAGTCTTCGAGGTCTGGTCCTTGCGGGGGATCATCAGGAAGAAATTCTATCGACCGTGCCATTTATGCCGGCCCATTACAGTACGGGTATATCCATGCCGGTAAGAATTGCCGCATTGGATTGCAATATGCATGTTGTGATATCCAATCAGCAGACCTATGCAGATGATTACCTGGTTGAACTTGTCGATGAGGATGGCAATCAAGTAGCCCATGTTCTGGATACGCTACCTGCATATGGGAGAATTGAGCATGCTCTTGGTGATTGGTTCTCGCAGGTTCAGCTTGACTCGGCCAGCACGATTCGAGTCGCGTGTGATCGAGGCCTGCTGGTCTGTGTGGCTTTATCAGGAGGGGATGGATTTTACGAGTTGGTTCCACCGGATGTCCTGACTCCTTAGTTCAGAATCAGTGAATAGAAGAAGAATCAGATGGGGAAAGCTGATTTCCATGAGTTGAATTGACTCAATGGCTCGAAGACGGACGAATTACGGGCGTGTGTTTTCGGGTTTCGATACATTCTTTCGTTTGGATTCAATATATTTCGCTAAACCCTTTAGATATGGTTGTATCTGACGTTTATAGTTTTCGTATCGAGGGGTTTGCGATGCCAAGTCGAAGTATTTTGCTGACGTATCATATTCTTGTTGAAGGAAATAGTGTTCTCCGAGCTTCAGATAGGGCTCCGTAAACTGAGGGTATTCATCTATAGACTGTTTGCATAATTCTACACCAAGTTCCGGGTCTCCAGTGAGAAAGGCGTACCAACCTTTTGCAAACAAGAACAACGGGCGAACTGGTTCGAATGTCGGGACCATGGATCGAAATTCACGGACGCCTTCATTCAGGAGACGGTCAATCGTGTCAATCCGTTTTCCGGCTGCGTCCATCTTTTCTTCATATAAGTCAATGAACAGAAGCTTAATTCTGGATATCAGTAGCTGAGGGCTATGATGAATACTGTTCTCCAGTAGTCTTCTTGCCTGTTTGTAGTCCCCCATGGCGTAGAGAATGTTGCCGTACGAAAACTCCAATGCGCCCAACTCGCGAAGTTGGTCTTTTGTGTCACGGCGACTTGATTGAAGGCCTGTTTGCAGTGTGTGAATTGCATCTTCCAGCTTACCGGCGGCCTTTTGTGCCTGATAAAGAGCAAGGTAAGAGGGCGCGTAGGAAGGATCGAGCTTGATTGCCATTTCAGCATGTTCAATTGCGAGTTTGATATTGCCCCTTTCCAGGAGGTATCCGGAAAGGCTGAGATGCGGCCGGGGCCGATTCGGCGAGTCTGAGACAGCGTCTTCCCAAAGTTTGAGGGGATCTGAAAAGGCCACAGTACGAAACAAAGTTCGGCTTCCAAATATTAAAACGAGAGCAGTAAAGGCAATCAACCGTGTTCGTTTGCGGCTGAAGATCCGGTAGAGAATTTCTGCCAGTATAATTGATACGAACATGGCCGGTGCATATAGGTTGCGTTCGCTCAAAGGGTCAACCATCCAGTTTCCATGACGGAGAAGCAGGGAGTTGGAAGGAGCAATGAGAATTAAATAGCTGATATATGAAAACAATGAATAAGGCAGTATCTTACGGATGGAAAAAAGGAGTAGTGCCAAGCCTGCCAGGAAAGCAATTGCGATCCATGCACGGCTATCACTAAAACCACCCAGAACAGGTAGATCGTGATCGATATTCAGTTCATCAGGAAAGGCAAACAAACGCAATGAATATGCGACAGAGTAAGCATTGGTGGCAAGCGCCTGATTTTCTGAGCCCGCTGCGATGTTCTTCATCTGGTTTCTGAGTGTTTGGAATCGGGAGCCCGGTGCCCAATAGAGGATACTGGACAGAATCAAGAAACTTGCGAAAGCTCCCAACAGCACGATCCCCAGTTTTCGACCTCTGGGTTTCTTTACCCAAATAACCAACATGGGTCCGAGTACAAGGGAAACAATGTATACTTCCTTGAACAGGAAAGCTGCGACAAAGGACAGTATGGCGCCCAGCAGTAAACGCATACGGTTTCTATTATCTGGGTCTAATGATTTGAGAACAAGCCATCCACCAAGGATAAAGAACATGCCGCCGATGCAGTTGTTGCGGCCGGAGATATAGGATACGGCTTCAACAGCGAGTGGTGAAACCAGGAAGAGACCTCCCGCAGCAACTGCAAAAAAACCATCATGTTCTGGTTTCAGGCGATTCAGTTGTCGCAGAAACAGAAACAGGAAAAAAGCGGTCAGAATATGAGCAACAAGATTCACGACCTTGAACCCGAGAGGGTTGTTCCCCCACAGTTGTTTTTCAATGAACAACGATAGCCAGTATAATGTTCGACCCGACCAGAATTGTGACCAATTCAGTAGAGCGTGGAGGCTCGTCAGGTTGGGATTGTGCTGGACGTATTGAACATCATCAATAATGAATCCCCCGCTTAATTGTGGAAGGTATACGAGCAAACCAATAGCAACGAAAAACAGCAACAATTTGCCATTTGTAATAGAAGATAATCCTTGAGGACCTTCTTGGTTTCTTTTTCTTGCTTCAGATTTCATGGATCATCTTTTCAATCATCAGGGTTCCCGGTACAGTCCACGCTTCTTCAGCAACTGGATGCTGGCGTCGTCCAGTTGGGATTGCAGTTTCAACAGCACGTCGTGGGAGACTTTCGGATTGTTGAAGAATTCCAGAACCACGCCGGCGTTGTCCAGGTGAATGCCGCGGTTGATGATCATGTGAATAACCGACATGGGTGTGAGGCGGGAGTGAATGATGCGAACCAGTGTCTCCGGTGTCGGATCATAATCCCTGACCAGTGTTGTCAACAGTTCTTCATCCCGGAAAATCTCTCCCCACAGTTCGCGGAAGATTTCGCCGTTGGTCTCAATGATCGTTTCGGCTTTTTCCTTCACGGAAAGCTCAGTAAAGAACGTGTTCAGGCGGTTGAAAGCCAGGTTCTTGACTTCGACAGACTTGATTTTGGAGTCCCGGAGCACATCCAGCAGGTCTTTCATACGGGACAATTCTTTGACGATTTCCTGAGCCGTATCGGGCGGCAGATTCGGGTTGTGAACCATGCGGTTCCGAATGGAGTGGGATTCATTCCATTTACTGCGGGCCAGAATCAGCAGCTGATCACATGTCAGGGTGTGGACAAAGCCGCCGATCAACTGTTCCGTCATGTTGGGATTGGACAGAAGATTGCGAAACACATTCAAGTCCGGATGCTGAAGGAGAACCGTGAGTTCTTTCTCGTCCGAGGAACCGGCCGCCAGTTGAATCAGTTGATCAATGGATGCATTGGAAAGGGTTTCGATTTCCTCCAATGCTTCGACTGCCGGTTTTCCGGTCGCGGTTGTCTTTTTCGTGTAGTGGTAGAACGCTTTGATGATACTGATCAGACTGGGCCATTGGCGTTTGACGAGAACGGTGATGTATTGCAGTTCCAGTTCCGGCACCTGCTTCAATTTTTCCGCAATCTCGATGGCCGTTGCGTTTCGTTCGGTCATGTTGCGTTTCAGGCGCGACAGCTTTTCGAACAATGTCACAATATCCCAGCTTGTTCGGATTGCGCCGGCGATATCATCCGGAAGGTGATTGTTTTCCAGCAGAGCTTCCCGGACGGCGTCCTTGAAAAACCAGCGGGGGAAGCCGTATGTGGCCTTCAGGACCTCGACATCCTCAATCAACGGGATCGTATCAATCAGATCAGACTCTGCCAGGTACCGGTTCTTCAGCGCGGTTTCCCATACGGACGGGTCTTTTTCAAGGAGCAGTGATTTGAGCTCCGCACTGTCCGACGAAGTCTTGGCTTTCACCACTTTTTCTTCGCTGGTGAGAGCATCGAAAGAATGGGATTCTTCCACAAGGAAGATATCGTGGTGGATCTGTTCGACCCGTTTTTCAAAAACGGCGTCCGTATCGTCGCAGGGCTGATGGGCCAGGTTTCCGGAAATCAGGTTTTTCAGGAATTCACGGTCCGGTTCTTTCAACCGGTGGATTTCTCCCTTTGCTTCTTCCAGTACGGCACTGCGATCATCTCCGGATCGGTCCCGCATATCGCGGAACATGTCCAGTACCATCAGTACCTGACGCAGATACTGATTGAATCCCGCCGGGACAACATCATTCTGGCTTAACGCCTCTTTGATTTCGACGGTGTGATACCACTTCGGGCAGGCAATGACCATGGACAGCAGAACCGGTGAAGAGGAGAACTGGACAATGGTGCGCACAAAGGAAAATTCCTTGTCGTTGGGCACCTGTTTCCGCATGGAGTTCAACAGCAGATAATATGATTTTTCCTGTTCCGTAAGACCGTTGAGGAGACTCATCCTTTTCACCTCTACAAAAAAAGGCAGGCCGATTATGAACCTGCCAATTGCAAGGAGGTATTTCTACCAGAAACCATCATACCGCGTCCGTCATGTTCTGTCAACGGCTGTCGTGGAGAATCTAATTTACACTAACTCAACACCTTGTATGATGCCAGTTTGAGCGATATCCGGATCAGAATTCCCAGCTGGATTAGAAGCAACGCAACGGTAACCGGAAGTGTGCCGGCGGAGAACAGCCAGGCAAATCCGAGATAAGCGAGGACGATACCGAACAGGAATGCCAGCAGTTGATAACCCAGAAACCGTACAAAAAGACCCCACTTCATGCGAAAAGCCAGGCGAAGGCGGCCTTCTACGATGGTACGGAAGCGGGCTGCCGTATGCCAGTAGCCGATAATTGCCGCGATCAGAAAGACAAGGACACGGCCGACGATGAACATGGTAACCGGCATCATCTGATTCGGAGAGTCATCTGCAAAACCGGACAGGACGCCGGATACGATCAGCATCAGGATCACCAATGGTATTCCATAGATCAGAAAGAGCAGAACAAACCGTCTCGTATGCGCTGTGCAGTCAAACAGGAACCGCCTGAAACCCGGATAATGATTGAGCAGAGACTCAAACACACCGGCCATCAGGAAGATGCGCAGCAGGAACAGGAGTAGCAGAACCAGCAGGAGAAGACTCAGAAAAGCGGGTGCGCCTCCTCTGTTTGCGATTGACTCGATGACGAAATCGATGGACATCCGGTAATCAAAATAATTGCCGTTGGCGGCACTGCTCAGCCACCGGGACACCGGCAGTCCGACCAGCAGCAGGATCAGCAGTTCCTGGAAATACAGGATCAGGACCAGTGGAAATTGACGCAAAATGAATCGATAGGATTTCATGTCTGTCTCCCTGTTAGATGGCCAGTGTGAAATAGCTGAAAATCAACTGAACCAGTGAAGCCATCGTGGTGCTGATCTTCCGCTGTTGTCCGGTTGTTCGGGATTCCATTACGATGGCATTGTTCTCGAGTTTGATATCGCACATGTAGACTCGGTCCGGATCGATGATGGCTGCGGTCATGGGAGATGTCGTGGCGAACTCGAAT
>DAINNF010000109.1:0-9157 GCA_036736005.1 Acidobacteriota bacterium | reverse complement strand
CAGCAATGATTCCCGAACGCTTCAGGCGGGAGAAGTCTTTGTCGCAATCCGCACGGCAGAAAATGACGGGCACCGGTATGTGGCGGATGCCCGTGAGAAAGGAGCGGCCGGCTATGTGGTCGCGCAGCTCCCGGATGAACCCGACCTGTATCAGAATCTGTTTCTGACGCGGGATCCGGTGAAATTGATGGGAGAAGCGGCATCCCGGCTTCTGCTGGACCGCTCGGAAGCACGGATCGGAATAACGGGCAGTGCCGGAAAAACCACTACAAAGGAACTGATTGCACATCTGTTGGGAAGTGTGTTTCCGGTTGCGTGCAGCCAGGGCAATTTCAACAACACGATCGGTCTGCCGTTGACGATTCTCAGCAACCTGACCGAGCCGGTGAGGTGGTATGTGACCGAGTTGGGCATGAGTACTCCGGGAGAAATCCGTCAGTTGATCCGGTTGACCCGACCGGCGGTACGGGTGTGGTTGAACGTACTGCCGGCACATCTGGGTAACTTCGAGGGAATGGAACAATTGCGGGATGCAAAGGCCGAGATTCTGTCTGATCGGGATCCCGCCGATATAGTGGTTTACGGTTCGGACGATCCCCTTGTGCGGGCAAGAGTGGTTCAGGAGCCGGGCATCCGTTTTTCCTTCGGATTCGGGGCATCTGCCGATCTGCGAATCCTGGATGTACAGACAACGGCGCTGGACCGTTCAATAATATCTCTTCAGTATGCCGGTCAAACCGCCCGGGTGGACAGTGCACTCCCCGGACGTTACCAGGCACTGAATGTCGCTGCCGCTGTTCTGACGTCGATTCAGTGCGGTATGTCCTTTGAAGTGGCCTGCGGCCAGGTGTCTTCTTTCCGGCCGGTCAGCGGTCGCGGGGTAAAGATCGAAGCCGGTTCAGTCACCATTTTCGACGACTGCTACAACGCCAATCCGGAAGCCGTGAAAGCGGTACTGGACATGTTTGGAAACGTACCGGCAGGAGGAAGACGTATCGCCATTCTGGGGGATATGCTGGAATTGGGTGCCTCTTCGGAAATGAAACACCGGGAGATCGGGCTCTATCTGAACGAACTCCCGGTTGACAGCGTCGTCTTTTTTGGACCGGATATGGCACATGCATATGCGGTATGCAAGTTGGACGCACGGCACTACGCGACGACAGAGGAAGCCATTCAACACGTCATCCGTGATGTGCGGGAAGGGGATACCGTTCTGGTCAAGGCATCCCGGGGTTTGAAAGGCGAGACCATCGTGCGGGCCATTCAGGAGCACTTCGGATGAGTACGGTGGCCATACTGGGATTTGGAAAGAGTGGTGAATGGGCAGCCCGGCTGGCACTGGAGAAGGGCTTCGCGGTGCTGGTCCATGATGACCGTGATCTCGAATCTCTGCATGCAGTCCCTGAGGACCTGAATGGCCACGAAGGATTCCGGCTCATGAAACCGGGAGATGAATCTTCCGTTGACCGGCTGATTCTCAGTCCGGGCATTCCACCGGTTCATCCGGTTCTTCAAGGACTGGAGTCTCTGGGCGTTCCGGTTGAGTCTGAGGTGGAATTCGCATGGTCCTACTGTACAGGACAGGTTTACGGCATCACCGGGTCGAATGGAAAAACAACCGTGACAGCGCTGACGGCATACCTGTTGAATGTGGCGGGTTTCCGTGCGGTGCCCTGTGGCAATTTTGGACTTCCGTTTGCGCAGGCCGTTCTTGAGGGTACGAAGGACACCCACTATGTCCTGGAGCTTTCCTCTTTTCAATTGGAGCGGGTACACAGATTTCGTCCCGACTATGGTGCGCTGCTGAATCTGACACCGGACCATCTGGACCGCTATGAGACGGTTCGCGACTATTACAGCGCCAAGATGAGTCTGTTCCGGAATATGAGCGGGAAGGACACTGCCCTGATCAACGATGATGATCCCCAAACAGCCACTCTGCTGCCGCTGGGGGACATGGAGATAAAACGGATCGGAACGGGAGACTGTTTTGTCCAGGTGCGGCCCGATCATCTCCGATACCAGGGGATGTCTCTCTGCACGCTGGCAGAGATGAAGCTTGAAGGTTTGCATAATCTGTACAATGCTGGATTTGCCTCGGCCATGGCGTTGATGGCGGGAGCCGATATCGAGGCGGTGCGGGCAGGCCTGAAGGGGTTCAGCCCGATTGCCCATCGGCTGGAGCGGGTGGCTGTGGCGAGCGGAATTTCATTTTACAACGACTCGAAAGCAACAAACTTCGATTCGGTTCATAAGGCGCTCAGCAGTTTCCATTGCATTCACTGGATCTGTGGCGGTAAGTATAAAGGCGGCGATTTCGACGCCTTATCCGGTTTGATACGGGAACGGGTAAAACAAGCATACCTGATCGGTGACAGTATTCCGATATTTGCGGAGGGCCTCAGCGGTCTGTGCCCGTTCCGGCAATCCGGTACCCTGGAAATGGCGGTCAGAGAAGCATGGGCGGCGGCACAGCCGGGCGACGTGATTCTGCTGGCACCAGGCTGTGCAAGTTTTGATCAATTCGAGAATTATGAAGAGCGGGGAGATCGTTTCCGCGAACTGTCAGAGGAGATATATCGTGAAGGTCATCGCGACTGAAAAAAAGGGATTCATCATTACGGTCATTCTGCTGATTGTGTTTGGCATGGTGGTCACCCTTTCCGCGTCCATCTCCGTGAAGTTGCATGACGGGATGGATATTGCACCGAAGATCCTGCTCAACAGTGCGGTGGCCATCTTTGCGATGTTCTTCGTAATGCTTGTACTCCCGATTCAGCGATGGAAAACCCACCGGGTCATTTATCCGGCAATCGCAGTTCTGTTTGTTCTGCTGCTGATACCGCTCGTTTTTCGTATTCAGGTTAATGGTGCCTACCGGTGGATTCCCCTCGGGTTTTTCAACCTGCAGCCGGCTGAACTGGCGAAGATTCTTGTGGTCGCCTTTCTTGCCTATGTTTTCTCAACCATGCGTGAAAACCGTCCCACCATTCACGAGCTGATTCCGATCGGCGTGGTTACCGGTCTGATGGTGCTTTTCATCTTTCTGGAAAGAGACCTGGGCATTCCCCTGGTAATCGCAGTAACCGTACTCAGTATGTTGTATGTGACACGGACCAGCCGTGTTCTGGTTGCGACGATTGCTATTGTGGGAATCCTGCTGTTTGCGGTAGCGATCATGATGGCCCCTCACCGGAAGGGCCGCGTGATGGCTTATTTTGAGCGCCGCAGCCAGGAAACCCCGATCGACTTTGAAAAGATTCCGGAAAACCAGCTGGATGCGGCAGTTCTGGCTGTCAGTTCCGCGGGATTCAGCGGAAAGGGACTGGGAAACAGCGAGACCAAATTCAGTTCGCTGACCGAAGCACACAATGACTTTGTTTTTTCCCTGATCGTGGAAGAGCTCGGACTGATTGGTTTTGTGATCGTGGGCATATTATTTGTTATGTTTATGGTATTCGGGGTCTGGATGGCGTATTCTGCCGAAGAACGGTTCGAACACTATTTCTTATTGGGGATGGTGTTCATGACCATGACCCAGGCCGTCCTTCACATGATGGTGAACGTGGACATGCTACCGGCCAAAGGTTTTGGTCTTCCGTACGTCAGTTACGGTGGTTCATCCATGCTGTCTCATATGGTGATGACGGGCCTGGCCATGACTGCCCGACTGAAGGGAGAGCGGTGATGGACAGAGAATTGGAGAACCTGACAGGAGAGTACATAACGTGAAATTCGGACGGTATCGGCGGATCCATTTTGTGGGAATCGGTGGAACGGGAATGAGCGGCATTGCTGAAGTCTTGAACAACCTCGGATTTCAGGTGAGTGGGTCCGATCTGACGCACAGTGATTATACGAAGCGACTGGAAAAGATCGGCATTCCGATTCAGTATGAACATGCGGCCGAAAACGTGTCCGATGTAGACGCCGTGGTCGTGTCCACTGCAATTCAACCGGACAATCCGGAATGGAAAGCGGCTGAGGAACGGAACCTGCCTGTCATTCCGCGAGGAGAGATGCTGGCGGAACTGATGCGGATGAAGACGGGGATCGCCATATCGGGTACCCATGGGAAAACGACAACAACCTCGATCGGCGCAGCCGTACTTTCGCGGGCGGGTCTGGATCCGACGGTGATTATCGGTGGCATATTCTCTGCTTATGGTTCCAATGCCAGGTTGGGTGGTTCCGATTTTCTGCTGGCGGAGGCGGACGAATCGGACGGCTCATTTCTTCGTCTGGCTCCAATCTACACCCTGATCACCAACATTGACGAAGACCACATGGATCATTATGGAACATTGGAGAACCTGAAGGACAGTTTCGTTGAATTTGCAGATAAAGTGCCGTTTTTCGGCGCTTCGGTGGTGTGTCTTGAGGACAAGAATATCCGGTCCATTATTCCACGAATCCGAAGACGGGTGGTCACCTATGGCCTGTCTTCCCACTGTGATTACAGAGCCGATGACATTGACCTGAAACCGGGCGCCTATCAATTCCGGATCATGGAATATGACGAGGATCTGGGCCAGTTTACGCTGTATGTACCCGGACGACATAACATTCTGAATGCGCTGGGCATTGTTGCGTTGGCAAGGGAACTGGAGTTGCCGATTGACGCGATCCGGGAGGGTCTGAAGGAATACCGGGGGACGAAGCGTCGTGCGGAAGTTGTGGCGTCGTTCCGGGATTGTCCGGTCATTTCGGACTATGCGCATCATCCGGTTGAGATTGAAAAGACCCTGGCGGCGCTTCGTGAATTTCATCGCCCCAAGCGCTTGATCTGTGTGTTCCAACCACACCGATACTCCCGGACGGCCCACCAGTTCGAACAGTTCAGAAACTGTTTTCACCATTCGGATATCCTGTGTCTGCTTCCGATCTATCCTGCAGGAGAGAAACCGATTGAAGGAATCAGCAGCGAAGCACTGATTGCCGCGATTTCAGAAACAGGTCATCGGGCGGTGTACGGTGCATCGGGTGAGAAACAGGTGCGCAAGTTCCTTGACGATCATGTGGAGCCGGGTGACCTGATTGCCTGTTTCGGTGCCGGAACGATAGATGGTCTGGCACGGGGAATCGGAGAGGCGGAATGACATGAGACGAAGCCCGGTAAGTGTGCGGCTGGGAATGCAGGTCCGGCGTGTTCTGCGACAGTACGGAGGCCGTATCGCTCTTTATGTATTCGGGACCATCCTGGTGATCGGTTGCAGCGTGTGGTTGTTTCCGCCGCTGAAGTACTATGTGACCGACCTGTTCCGGGTTCAGTCTTTTCAGTTCGAAAATGTTTACTATAACGATACGGCCGAACTGTCCAGGGTATCGGAACCGTTTCGGGGCCGGGTATTCTGGCAGTTGGATCGGGACGAACTGGCCAGTACGCTGGAAGCGGTCCCCTGGGTGGAATCGGCACGTGTCAGTTCCATGCCGGGCAATCGGATCACCGTAATGATACGCGAAAAGCAGCCGGTTGCCATTTATCGTGCTGACGGTGGCGAATTGTGGATAGTGGATCGGGACGGATCCAGGATTGCCAGATTCACACCGGCGTTTTCCTATCGGAACTTTCCGGTGATCTCATGTGATCCGGATATTCTTCCTTTTGTGGTTCGTAAACTGGAACGGGCAGCACTGTCAACGGATGGGCGGTTCAAGAGTCGTCTGTCGGAAATTGTTGTTCGTGCAAGAAACGAGAAATGGGTGTGTTTCCTGAGAGATGTTCCCTGGAAGGTCTACGTGGATCCATTTGGTACCTTTCGAAATGTGCGATCGTTTTTAAGGGTGGAGAAATTTATCCGGGCACGTTATGATAGGATTGAATACGTAGACCTATCATTCCAGGGCCAGATTATTGTGAAACCGATGTGAGAGGGGTTGATGAGCGATCGGAACACCATAGTTGCAGTTGACCTGGGATCCAGCGAGATCAAGGCGCTGGTGTGCAGTCTCGATGACGACCGCCGCAAAGTGCGTGTCCGCGGATACTACAAGGCGGAGTCCCTTCATATTGACGGGAAGGGGCGGATCACCGATGTCAATTCCCTGGCACTGATTCTATCCAACGTAATTAAGGAAGCCTGCAATATTGCAGGGGTCAATGCATCCTGTGTGGTGGCCAATCTGCCAGCCACGGACATCAACCAGTATCATTCTGCAGGCCCCATATCCATTCCGCCGGATAAGGGTGGCCCCGGTCAGGTGAGCAAAGAACACATCCGCAAGGCAGTGGAGACGGCCCGGAATATTCGGATTCCCGGAGATCATGAGGTGATCGATATTCTGATTGAGGATTACCTGATTGATAACTCCAAGAGTGTGCGCAATCCCCTGGACATGCCCGCCAGCCGGCTGGACGTAAACCTGCTGATCGTTTCAGCAGTTGCCAGCTCGGTTATGGTGGTGAGAAAGTGCATTGAAAAGGCCGGTTATTTCTGCGAGGACATTTTCCTTTCTCCAATTGCGGCCGGATCGGTGGCGGTTTCTCCCTTTGCACGGGAGCGGGGTGCGCTCCACATCGATATGGGTGCGTCGCTGACAACCTACTCGGTTTATCAGAATGGTGCGTTGATCTATATCGGTTATGTGCCCATGGGTGGCAAGCTGGTAACATCCGATTTGCTTGTCGCGTACATGGTGCCCAGTACGTACTACAGTATGAACGCTGTGGACATGCTGAAGAAGAAATACAGCAGTCTGCGAATCGGTCAACCGGACGAAAAAATCGTGCTGACCGGTGCTTCGGGTCGTGCAGACGCCTACCTCACCCGGGAACAATTTGTGACGGTGGTTGTAGAACGCCTGTATGAGCTGCTGGATGAAGTGGCAGGCAATCTGGAGAAGAACGGGTTGACTGAGGGAATTGACGAAGTGATTCTGACGGGAGGGACGGCCCGTTTTGACGGCATTACCGACCTGTGCAAGAAGCGCTTCGGAAAACCGGTCAGTGTGGGTGTTCCCTGGTTTGACAACGGGGACATGATGGCGGAGATCAATGTGCCGGAATTTGTCACGGCTTACGGCCTGGCCAATTACTATTATTCAGAGGATGAGATCGCGAATCCGTTTCATACCGGCTCCAATGGGGGCGGAGGACTTCGGGATCTGTTTGGTAATATTATGGACCTATTCAAAAGGGGTTGAACGATGTCAATGCGAGACAGCGCTATTCTCATCGAAGAAAACCGCATGGCCCGTCCGATCATTAAAGTATTCGGCGTGGGGGGTGCGGGCTGCAACGCGGTCAACCGCATGATCGAATCCAACCTGAAACATGTGGAGTTCATCGCGGTAAACACGGACCTGCAGTCACTGATCGATTCCCGGGCATCAATCAAAATTCAGATCGGTGAGCGTCTGACGGAGGGCCTGGGTGCCGGATCCAATCCGGACATGGGTGAACGTTCGGCCATCGAGGATATGGACAAGTTGCGTTCAGCAATGGAAGGTGCCCACATGGTGTTTATCACCACAGGACTGGGCGGTGGTACCGGAACCGGTGCCGCACCGGTGATTGCGCGTATTGCCAGTGAGTTGAAGATTCTTACGGTGGCGATAGTTACACAGCCGTTTGAGTTTGAGAAAAGTGTACGCTTCAGAAACTTCATCCGTGGATACGGCGAGCTGATCAAATATGTAGACTCCATGATCACGATAAAGAATGATAAGATTTTCGAGATTCTGCCGGATGACACCCCCTGGAAACACGCGTATGCGGAAATAGACACGATCTTGAAGAATGCACTGAGGGGTATCATTGACATTGTATTTGTTACGGGTTCAGAGAATGTAGACTTTGCCGATATCCGTACGATCTTCAGTTTCAAGGGCTTTGCTCTGATGGGCTTGGGTGAGGCCGACGGACAGGACCGTGCCCGGGAAGCTCTGACAACGGCTTTGAATTCGCCTTTGCTGGACAACTTCTCCCTGATGGAGTCCCGTGGGATGATTGTGAATGTGACATCCGGAGAGGGTGACCATCAATTAACCGTGGGTGAGAATCGATATCTCCTTCAGACGTTGAATGATGCGTTGGGTGAAAATGTCCATATGATCAAAGGGACCGTAGAGGACCCGAGCATCGGAGACAGGTTGCGGGTCACCATCATTGCCACCGGATTTGATTATGACAAAATCGAAGGGCAGTCTCTGCCACCGGTATCCCAGTCCCGCAGACCGGTGAGCGGATCTTTTACAGAACCGAGGAGTGGGCCGATACCGCAGGCCGTACCGGAAATCACATCTGAAGATCTGGATGAAGAAGTGACGGAAGATATAGCACCGAAAGCTGATCCGAAAATAGTGGATATACAGCATCCATGTTCCACCATCGTGACCCGGCTGCTGGAAACAGAAGAGTTCCGCCAGTTGAAAGAGTGGTCACAGATTCCCGCGTCTCCGAATTCGGACAACCTGGATCGCATGCGCCGCATTCCGACGTTCCTTCGGAAGGCCGTGAAGTCAGGCCGGCTGCTGCAGCGGGAAGAAGACTGACAAACCGGCTCCAACCGTTACACACTGTTACACCGTTGAAAACTGCCCGAGACAGATGCGCCGTAAACTTTCTGTGTCAGACAACAGGTCCAAAGGACAACGGACCAACAAGGAGGACGGAATGAAACGGACACTGATGGCAGTACTGGTAGCTTTTCTGGTTGCAGGAACGGCAATGGCGGCACCTCGTGGGCCCCGTCAGAAGGGAGTTGAGGGAGAAGCAGGACCCCGGGAAGGGATGATGTTCCGCCTGGTTGCTTCAGTGCGGACTGAACTGAATCTTACGGCTGAACAGAACACCCAACTGGATCAACTGTTGAATGAAGTGAAGGAATTCATGGCAAGTGAGCGTAACACGTTTCGTACGAACCGGGAATCGATGATGGATCAGTTTGTAGCGGAAGATTTCGATGCGGCAAGCATCCAGGCGAGCCGGGAGAAGCTGAGAGAGCAGCGCAGGGATCGCATGCAGTCTTTCATGATTCAGAAGATTCAGGCATTGCACGATCTGCTTACACTGGAGCAGCGGGAGCAGCTGAAGGAAATCGTAAAGGAAAAGCGGAGCGAGATGCGTGGCAATCGTCAGGACCGCGGTCCCAGGCACGGAAGATTCTGAGCGAAATACACAGTCAGGTACAAAAGCGGCCCGCAATCAGCGGGC
>DAINNF010000108.1:0-9412 GCA_036736005.1 Acidobacteriota bacterium | reverse complement strand
GAGGGGCGCCGATCAAGGCGCCCCTTTTTCTTTCTGCGGGTTCTTTTCCGCGATCTCGTCGTTCCCAAACCTCTCGAAATGCTCGAGTACCATTGTACGTACACTCCGCTTTCTCAGGGTTTGGCGCCTCGAGCTCGCGAAAAATCCCTCCGCAGACTTGCTTCGAAGTTCATTCATCAGTTGAACTACTCACGTACGTTACCGTGTACGCTCCGTCGCGTTCGGTTCCACTGCCTTGTCTCGTTCAGAATGTGTTCAGTTTACAGTTTACAGTGTTCAGCAGGAGCGGATTGGAAACCGTGCTATGACAGCAGTTGTCAGGCAGGTATCACGGGCCAATCTGTGCAGGAAACTGGAGGATGGTAGTTGGCGAACAGAGGAAAAACCCGTAGACCGGCCCGGAAAACACTCGTGTATTTTTCAGTCTCGCTGTTTCTTCAGGAAATGCGGGGAGTCTCCCCATTCGTTGTAGCCCACCGCTTCACCGATATCCCCGATCCGATGTTCGAGACAGAAGCGGCACATGGTGGCGTTTTCATCCAGGCAGGGCTTGTTGTCATACAACTGGTAGCCGGTACGGTAGCGGGTGTGGGTAATGTTGGGCATGATGATGTTGGCCCCGGCCTTCAGGCCCATCTCCCGGCCCTTCGGGTCCAGTGCCTGCAGCGCGGTGGTGGCCGCAATGTTGACATCCTGCAACACGATCCGGGTGGCGGCGATCATGTTCAATCCCAGCCGCAATTGCCGTGCGGGATCAAAATCGGGCATTCTCTCCGCCAGTGGCGTGCCATGGTGCACAATGTAGGGGCCCATGCCGATCATATCGATATCGTGTTTCCGAAAGAATAGAATATCGGCCGCAAGGTCTTCCAGTGTCTGACCCGGCAGGCCGATCATGACACCGGTTCCCACCTGGTATCCGATGTCCCGGAGGTTCTGCAGACATTGGAGGCGCCGGTCAAAATCATGGTCTTCGGGATGAAGGGAATGATAGAGTTTCCGGTTGCTGCTTTCGATCCGAAGCAGGTATCGGTGAGCACCGGCATCAAACCAGCGTTGGAGTGTTTCCGGTGACTGTTCGCCCAGTGAGAGCGTGATGCCAAGGCGGTCATCCGATTGTGCCTTGATGGCTTGAAGCACGTCCTCCACGAACGAGACGAAGGTTGAATCATTTCGTTCACCGGATTGGAGTACCACGGAACCGTATCCATACTGATTGGCAACGGCGGTGCATTCAAGGATTTCTTCCCGGGTCATGCTGTATCGTTCCGTTTCCGGGTTGTCGCGCCGGATACCGCAGTAGAAGCAGTTCTTGGTGCAGTAGTTGCTGAATTCCACGATGCCCCGGTAGTAGACCTTGGTGCCCACGTGTGCCTGTTTAACCGAATAGGCCTGTTGGTAGAGTGCCTGGCAGGCCTCCGGCTCTTCCGTTGCCAGCATTCGTACGATTTCGGACTGTGTGATTGTTCCGCTGTCGGCGCTCATGAGTATCCACGCTCCTTCCGGTCTTTTGTCCGGTTCGATGGTACCCCAGTTAGATGGGAGGGAAAAGAGATTCCGGACAAAAAAACCGCCGGCAGAACCGGCGGTCTTCCTTGAAAACAGAATTGAGTCGGTTATTCGGTTTCCGGTTCCGTTGTGGCTTCCGTTGCTTCACCTTCTGCCGGCGTGGTTTCTTCGGCGGCGCCCTGTTCCAGCGTGGTCATCAGGTCCTGGTATTCGCTTTCGGTCAGGAAATTGCCGTCCCGGAGATAATACTTGGGATAGCGTACCGCGAACTTACCCGGTGCGGCATGCCCGTTGAACAGGTAGGTGTCGGCTTTGGAATAGCCTTCGTACTTGGTGCCGAATTTATCTTTCAGCGGGATCTTATCAATATAGCCTTCTTTGATCAGAACATTGTCCGGAACGGCGATTTCGTCCCAGCTTGCGAATTCGGGGTAATGTCCCATATCCAGGTTGTACTGATCAAAGGCTTCCGCAACGCGCTTCAGTTCCTGCCGGGACGTTTCCCACCGTGCCTTATTCATGGCGTTCAGGTATTTGGGAACCGCAATAGATGCGATCAGTCCGATAATGGCAAGAACAATTAAGAGCTCAAGGAGCGAAAAACCCTTTTGTTTCATTGGTTCACCTCAATCCGTTTGGTTTACAACTGCCACTTATGAATCCTACACCAAGGATGGCGTTATTTCAACATCCCATTTATCGCTCATGTCCGGCCTTCATCAGACCGATAACCGAAAGATTACGGTATGGGGTTTTGTTCTGTCTGTAGGAGTAAAGCTGCGGGCAACAGGCGGTACACCGCGGGTCATCCTGAATATGTGCGGCCGGGATGCCGGAATCCATCAGTCGGTTACGGGCCGCAAGGCGGAGATTCAAATGGGGATTTTTTTCGGACATGTTGGTTCTTTCTGCAACATGAAAGCGGTCCGCCACTTCGGGACCGACTTCATAACAGTTGGTGCAGATGCAGGGACCGATCAGCGCGGATATTCTGCCGGGCCGGGTCTGCCACTGATTAAAAAAGCGGTCGAAAATATCCTCCGTGAAGCCCCGCCATCCCGCATGGATGACACCGATTTCCTGATCGCCCCGCAACAGAACCGGAACACAGTCTGCAGTGAATACGCCCAGCAATATTCCCGGTGTGCGGCAGATCAGCGCATCCCCTTTTCGTCCGTTTTCGAAATGAACGTCTGCGAGATGAACGATGCCGGAGTGGATCTGGCTCAGCCAGGCGGATTGACGGAATCCGAGGTATACGGTGGCCTGCCGGGCCTGGACGGCGCGGTCGGTTTCGGTGTTTACCAGTGTGGCTGCCGCCACGTCTGTCCCCATCGAATGACGGGTAATACTGTCGAAAAGACCGGTTTGTTGATGTCCATTCATGGCATCATTATACATGCAACGGGACGCGGGTTCATCCAACCTCGGCAGGTTGTTTTTCAGGTTTACCGGTTGCATGTTCTGTGATATCGTTAGCCCGTTCGGTTCTTTGATTGACTTGCACGCGGAGAGATGACCGAGTGGACGAAGGTGCACGACTGGAAATCGTGTGTACCGCAAGGTACCGTGGGTTCGAATCCCACTCTCTCCGCCATTTTCATTTCTGGATCCTGTATGGGGGCCTGGTCCTGTGCAATGGCGGTATTCGAATCGTGTCAGGCCCTGACGGGAGCAGCACTAAGGATATTGGCCATGTGCCGCAGACCACCAGGCTCCCATAGAGAACCCGGGAAGTAGACTATGACGTATGACGTGATTGCCAGAAAATGGCGTCCCCGGTCATTCGGGGATGTGATCGGACAGGAGCCGGTGGTCCGGACGTTGTCCAATGCTATTCGGACCGGACGTATCCATCATTCCCTGATATTCGCCGGACTGCGGGGCACCGGAAAAACCAGTACAGCGCGGATTTTTGCCAAAGCTCTGAACTGTCAGGAGGGGCCGACGGCGGAGCCCTGTCTGAAGTGCGTGGCATGTGATGAAATCGCCCGGGGAATCGATGTCGACGTGTTTGAAATTGACGCCGCTTCCAACAAGGGTGTGGACGACATCCGGGATCTGAAGGAAATCGTGAAATTCCCACCCACCCGGGACCGCTACAAGATCTTCATTATTGATGAAGCCCATATGCTGTCCAGTCATGCCTTCAATGCGCTGCTGAAGACCATTGAAGAGCCGCCTCCCTATGTCGTGTTCATTCTGGCGACAACCGAAGTGCACAAGATCCCCCCGACAATCCGTTCCCGTTGTCAGTTGTATGAATTCAAGCGGATCGGGAATAGCGAGATCCGCAGTCAACTGGAACGGATCGTGGAGCAGGAATGCGTTCAGGTGACGGGGGATGCACTGGATATGATCACCGATGCATCCGAAGGCAGTATGCGAGACGCGGAGAGTATTCTGGACCAGATCATATCCTTCTCGGGGGATTCGGTTCAGGAAGAGGATGTGGCGTTTGTGCTGGGCATTCCCAACAGTCGGGTCCATCTGGAACTCCTTCGTGCCATTGCCGGGAGCGATGTCGGCGCGGTTGTAGACATTCTGGATGAGCTGGAATCCAAGAATACGGATTTTGTCCGTTTTACCGCACGGTTCGGTGATTATCTACAGGAAGCGTTGCATGCACTGATCCGGGGGGAGACCGACCTGTTCGGGGATGTACTGGATGCCGGGCAACTGTCCCGTGAGGATGTCGTCCGGTATTTGAATATCCTGTTGCAGGGCGAGCGTAGCGTTCGGGATGCCTTCAGTCAGCGGATTGCCCTGGAGCTGATCCTGATGAAAATGGCATTTGCCGGACACGTGGTCCCGATCACCGAGTTACTGACCAAAAAAAAAACGATAAACAGCGATAATCCCGCCGGTTCAATTGAAGCACATCCGGCGGCGAACGATATCGGTGCTCCCGTTACTGATGTTGAAAAACCGTCGACAGATCATACGGCTCCCACATCTTCTGCCTTGGATGAGGAACAAACGGAAGAACCCGATGTCAATCCTGATGAGGTGTACCGGACGGTCATGGCGCGTCATACCCATCTGTCGCCTTTCCTCAACAAAAGTGAGCTGAAGGTGGCCGGGAATGAAGTGGAAATCCGGTTTGATTCTCCGGTGCCGGAGATTATTCGGGGTGAATTGGAGAGCGGGTTTCGGGATGACCTGGGGAGGGCACTGGGTCGTGCAACGAAGACAGTCGTAAAAATTCGCTTTGTATACGATGAGCCGGACCAGGCGCCTTCCGAACGGGACCGTCTCCAGGAACATCCCGTGGTGAAGGCGGTACTGGACACGTTTGATGGTGAAATCGAAGCGATAACAGATAAGGAGAACGGACATGGTTGACATGAAGTTTCTGATGAAACAGGCAAAGAAGATGCAGGAACAGATGCAGCAGCAGATGGCCGAATTGCGGATCACGGCCCAGGCCGGCGGCGGAGCAATTCAGGTGACCGTCAATGGCCATAAGGAAGTGACGGCAGTCAAAATTGAAGATGAGAGTGTGTTGCAGGACAAGGAAATGCTGGAAGATCTGATGCTGGCGGCACTGGGCGAGGCATATCGCCAGGTGGACGATCAGATGGCCAGTAACTTGAAAGGGATGCCCGGCCAGATGTTCCCGGGGATGTTCTGAACCAGACAAAAAGGAAGTTGAGTTTTTTTGATGAAAGGGTTTCCCGAATCAATCCGCCGGGCCATGAACAGTTTTCAGAAACTTCCCGGAGTGGGACAGAAGAGTGCGGAACGTCTCGTTTTTGCCCTTTTGAAAAGACGGCGGGAAGATGCCCTGAATCTTGCAAGCGCGATCGAAAACATGATGGACCGGGTGGGATACTGCCGCGAATGCCGCAATTATGCGGAAACCCCGGTGTGCAGCATCTGCAACGATACAGGACGTAAACGGGATCTGATGTGTGTGGTGGAGCAGCCGGAAGATGTGTGGGCGATTGAACGGACGGGCGAGTATCGCGGCCGCTATTTTGTCTTGCACGGCAGCATTTCACCGCTGGATGGAGTGGGCCCCGAAGAACTGGGTCTGGACGATCTGGCACGGCTGGTCGAGGAACAGGATGTGCGGGAGATTATTCTGGCCACCAATCCCAACGTTTCGGGTGAGGCCACGGCGATTTACATTGCCCGCAAGCTGGCAGGTCTGGACATTCAGGTGAGTCGGATCGCTCTGGGAATTCCGGCCGGCGGTAGCATCGGGTATGCGGATGAAGTTACCATGCTGCGAGCGTTGGAAGGACGCACCCGAATCAATCTTGAATGAAGCCGGAGTCACGGCTATACTGGATTCGAACCAACAAACAATATCAATTTGTTCACAGGAAGGAGACATTCCATATGAGCGTTCGTTTAGCAATTAACGGTTTCGGTCGAATAGGACGCATGGTATTCCGTGCCATCGAACTGGACCCGGGATGTGGCATTGAAGTGGTTGCAATCAACGACTTGATGGATGGCCAGACGCTGGCCCATCTGCTGCGTCATGATTCTGTTCATGGCCGCTTTCAGGCGGATGTGGGTGTGGCGGATGGCGGCATTCAGGTAAACGGTCGTTTCATTCCGGTGACCGCGATCCGGAATCTGGATGAGTTGAACTGGAAGGGACATGAGGTGGATGTGGTGCTCGAATCCACCGGTTTGTTCCGCAACCGGGAGACGGCTTCCAAACATCTGAATGCGGGTGCCAAACACGTGGTGATTTCCGCTCCGGCCAAGGGTGGTGACATTCCGACCGTGGTGCTGGGCGTGAACGATGACCAGCTGGACCTGAAGGGAACGCCCATTATCTCCAACGCGTCCTGCACAACCAATTGTCTGGCCCCGGTTGTCAAGGTGGTGGATGAACACTTTACCGTGACCCGCGGTCTGTTGACCACGATTCATTCGTATACCAATGATCAGCGGATTCTGGATCTGCCTCACAGTGATCTCAGACGGGCCCGCGCGGCTGCACTGTCCATGATACCGACCTCTACCGGTGCCGCAAAGGCGGTGGGCCTGGTATTGCCGCATCTGAAAGGCAAACTGGACGGACTGGCGGTCCGGGTACCGACGCCCAACGTTTCGGTGGTGGATGTGGTATTGAACGTAGAGAAGTCAACCGATACGGAAACTCTACGAAAAGTTCTGAAGGAAGCGGCGAATGGACCGTTGAAAGGGATCATGGGTTTCAGTGAAGAACCGCTGGTGTCCTGTGACTACAACAGCAATCCTCTGTCATCTATCGTAGATGCCGATTTTACCCAGGTGATTGACGGTACCATGATCAAGGTACTGTCCTGGTATGACAATGAAATGGGTTATTCCACCCGTTGCAAGGATCTGATCTCTCGTTTCGGGAACTGAAGATGCCCCGTTTAACTTTGAGCGATTTGGATGTATCCGGCAAGCGCGTTTTCATACGCGTGGATTTCAATGTTCCCCTGGACGGCAAACGGATCACGGACGATTCCCGTATCCTCGCAGCCCTTCCGACGGTCCGCCGGATCATGGACCGGGGTGGGAAGGTAATCCTGGCGTCCCATCTGGGACGACCGAAAGGGAAGGGTTTTGAACCGGATTTCTCTATGGAACCGGTCCGGGAACGCTTGTCTGGACTGCTGAAGGTGCCGGTACAGTTGTGTTCGCAAATTGTCGGGCCGGAAGCAGAGAGGCAGGCAACAAACCTGAAGCGCGGAGAGGTGATGCTGTTGGAAAATCTCCGGTTTGAACCGGGAGAGAAGCAGGACGATCCGGAATTTGCTGCTGCGTTGCGCCGATTGGCGGACCTGTATGTGAATGATGCGTTCGGCACCTGCCATCGTGCGGATGCGTCGGTACACGCATTGCCGATGTTGTTCGAGCGTCCGACGGCGGGGCTTCTGGTGGAAAAGGAGATTCACTATTTCGATGAAGTGTTGAGGAATCCCGACCACCCCTATCTGGCTGTCCTGGGCGGTGCAAAGGTATCGGACAAGATACCGGTAATCGAACATCTCATCGGTCATGTGGATGGAATCCTGATCGGCGGGGCAATGGCATATACCTTCCTGAAAGCGGCCGGTGAAGCTGTTGGCAATTCAAGGGTTGAGTCGGACAGGCTGGACCTGGCGTCAGAACTGATGCAAAAGGCGGAAACCGCCGGTACGAGTATCCTGCTCCCGGTTGACCACGTAGCGGCAGACAGTCTGGACCATCCGAAGGAGATTCTGATAACGGAGGGATCGGCGATTCCGGAAGACTTTATCGGTCTGGATATCGGACCGGAAACCATTGTTCAGTTCAGTGAGAAGGTGTCGGGAGCCCGCACGGTTGTCTGGAACGGACCGATGGGGGTATTCGAGAAAGAGGAATTTGCGGTTGGTACCCTGGCCGTGGCGGAGTCGCTGGCGGAGAATACGGGTGTAACCGTTGTGGGTGGCGGTGACAGTGCAGCGGCTGTCGATCTGGCCGGTGTGCGGGATCGTATAAGCCATGTATCTACCGGTGGCGGAGCATCGCTTGCGTATCTGGCTGGAGAGGAACTGCCCGGTATCGCTGTGCTGGTATCGGCAGAAGGGAGGAGCGAATGAGACGACCGTTCATCGCGGGTAACTGGAAAATGCACATGACGATGGCGGAAACGGACCGGTTTTTTGATGCGTTTCTGGAGCTGTACCAGGATTCGAGTGATGTCGATGTGGCCTTCGCGCCCCCGTTCACATCAATTGCCACAGCGGGCAAACGTTGCCATGATCGAAGAATTTACATCGGTGCCCAGAATATGCATTGTGAAGATAACGGTGCATTTACCGGTGAAATTTCCCATCACATGCTTCGGGAGCTGGATGTGGACTTTGTCATTCTCGGTCACAGCGAGCGGCGGCATGTGTTCGGAGAGGATGCGGGACTGATCGCCCGCAAGCTGCAGAAAGCGATTTCTGCCGGCATACAGCCGGTATTGTGTGTTGGTGAAACACTGGCACAACGGGAGGCGGAACAGACGGAGACGGTGTTGCGGGAGCAGATTGACTCCGCCTTGAATGATGTTGATGCAACGGATGCGAGCCGGATCATTGTGGCATACGAGCCGGTATGGGCAATCGGAACCGGAAAAACCGCCACGCCGCGGATTGCGGGTGATGCCCATATTTTTATTCGGAAACGCATCCGAGAGTTGTATAATGCGGTGGCTGCCGAAGATATCCGGATCATCTATGGTGGTAGCGTAAAACCGGAGAATGCTGCAGAGCTTCTCGCGGTAGCGGATATCGACGGCGCGCTGGTCGGCGGTGCCAGCCTGAAACCGGATAGTTTTGCCGCGATTATTACCAATTGTCTGGAGGGATAGCTTGTTTACATTTGTTCTGGTCATTCATATTATCGTATCCCTGATGCTCATGCTGGTGATCCTGTTGCAGGATGGCAAGGGCGGCGATATTGTTTCCGCACTGGGTGGTGGCGGCGGGAGTCAAACGCTGTTTGGCAGCACCGGTGCCGGTAATTTCCTGACGCGTGCAACGATCACCTTGACGATCATCTTCGTGCTGACTTCGCTTGGTCTCGCGGTCTTGAAAACACGCGAAAGCCGTTCGGTACTGGATACCGTTGAAACACCTGCCGCAGCCGAACAGCCGGCAGCCATTCAGGGAGGGCCGAAGAAGGAAGGCGAAACCGAAGCTCCGGCCGTTACACCGGAAGCCGGAGAAAAGACTCCGGAAGCCACGGCGGAAGAGCCTTCTGTGGAAGGGGATAGCACGACGCAGCCCGAACAATCCCAAGCGGATACACCTGCGCAGACAGAACCGGAACCCCCCGGAAAAAACAGTTGAGCGGGTATCCGGCCTGATCTATAATAGCCCCTGCCGCGTTCGGCGGCATGCAAGCGCCCAGGTGGTGGAATTGGTAGACACGCTATCTTGAGGGGGTAGTGCCT
>DAINNF010000107.1:0-9414 GCA_036736005.1 Acidobacteriota bacterium | reverse complement strand
ATGCTGGAATCCAACGTTTTCAAGCGGACAGAGGGTAGTGGGGCCATTCTGAGTGATGGTCTGTATAACCTGGCAATCGGAGCGGTGCTCGGATGGGGGTTCCTGGTCAACTGGTGGATCGTGCAGCATGTGGACCCGGCATTCTTAAGGAGCATCAATCCCTGGGTGTTTTTCATTGGATATTTCGGCAGTTGTATTCTGGGTGTCATGCTGTTCAACAAGTCGGACAATCCCGCGATCAGTTTTGTGGGCTACAACCTGGTCGTTCTGCCTTTCGGTCTGGTGGTTAACGTCATCGTTTCCCTCTATGATCCGTCCATCGTGGTGGATGCGATGCGGGTCACGGCATTTGTGACGGTTTCCATGATGATCCTGGGTACCCTGTTTCCGGTTTTCTTCCAGAAGATCGCCCGTGCTTTGATGGTTTCACTGATCGTGGTTATTATCATTGAAGCCGTCCAGGTCTTCTTCCTGGGCATTCACCAGAACTGGCTGGACTGGGCGGTTGCGGTCATTTTCTGCGGTTATATCGGCTACGACTGGGGCCGGGCCAACCAGATCCCCAAAACACTGGACAACGCTGTGGACAGCGCCGCCGCCCTGTATATGGACATCATCAACCTGTTTATCCGCATCCTCAGCATTATGGGGCGACGTGACTGAAAAATCTCAGCGTGCGTCCACCGTTTCCGGCTTTCTGATCCGGTCAGCCGTTTCCGCTGTTATGGTCCCCTTTCTGCGGATATAGTCAATCATCGCTTCGGTGCAGAATGCGCCGGCGGGCTGAATGTCCGTCGCTTCTTTGAATACCGTGTACGCATCTCCCCCTTCTGCAAGGTAATCCGATGTCGCCACCGAGTACGTCTTTTCCATATCCAGCGGTTTTCCGTTCACCTGAACGGACAGGATCCGGTCCCCCCTGGGACGTTCGGGATCGAATTCAACAGTGAGTCCGGACACCTGGGCCATGCCGTAATCAAACGTAGCACCATGCTCCAGCAGGCGAAGGACCTGTGCGCCGGTCAATGTCATCTTTACAATCGGGTTTTCAAACGGATAGGCGGCCAGGACATCCCCTACCGTAATCGGACCGGCCGGAATATCTGCGCGCAGTCCGCCGGAATTGGTGATACAGATGTCGGTTCCGGCAGCTTTCCGGAAGGCATCTGCGCAGAGATTGCCCAGTGGGGACGCACCATAATAGTTTCGTGTCAGTGGGATGTCCGCCTGTCCGATGATCTCGCCGGAAATCTTTTCCACCCGGTTTTCCCACTCCCGCAACCTCGACTCCACCGCCGGATCCGGAAGGATGCTGTTGGACAGAACCGGGAGCAATTCACCCTCGTGAAAGACGATTTTGTGACTGACGGTATCGAAGGTCAATTTCAGGTAGCCCAGTCTGGTACCCAACCCGTAGGTGGATACCAGCAGCGTTCCGGTGGGTTGAACGACAATCGGTGTTTCCACGCCCCGGTGGGCATGACCCGTGATCAACACGTCAATTCCCGGAACAGTGGCGGCCACGTTCATGTCGGTATCCAACCGACGCTGTTTGTCCTGTTCGGCGGTAGTGGACTGCATGCCCGCTACCCCTTCATGGGCCAGCAGAATCAGCACGTCCACATGGGGACGAATCCGAGGGATCCACTCCTGCAGCACGGCGATCTGGTCCCGGAATTCCAGTTCATGAACCAGCCGCTTGTTGATGGTTTCCAAAGCGGCTTTCCTTCCCAGAATCCCGATAATGCCGATCCGCACCGGTCCTTTTTCCACAATGGTGCAGGGCATGGCGAACGGGATGTCGGTATTCCGGTAGAAGACATTGGCGCCCAGCACCGGAAATTCGGCCTGATAGATACGGTCCACCACGTTACGCCATCCCTGGTCGAATTCATGATTGCCCAGGCACATCGCGTCATAGCCCATGAGATTCATCAGATCAAAAACGGCTTCCCCTGCAGTCAGCCGGCTGATGGGTGGGCCGGTCATGACGTCGCCGGCGGACAGCAACAGGACATGGGCTTCCCGTTTACGGATGTCTTTCACCAGGGTGGCGATCTGCGGAAATCCCCCCATCTCGGTTTCATTTCCCTGCCAGGTGGATTTCAGAGGACGGACCTGGGCATGAATATCATTGGTATAGAGAATGGTGAGCTCGGATTCTCCGGTATCTGCGAGCAGGGGCAGTGCCAGCAGCAGACCCATCCATATCATGATCAATCTTCTGAGCATGTCGATTCCTCCGGGTTATCTGTTTGGTTCATTCTACCATTCATCGGCTTGCCGGGGGTTTCGTGAAATCTACTGGCATCAGAACGCTACTTGCGGTACGCTCAGAGGATCATCAACGAGCAATTTGACGGGAGGCATGCCGGACCGATGGGTATTGCGACAGACATTATTCTGCTGATTGTTGCGTCCTTTTTTTGCGGGCTGCTGTTGAGACGGATCGGACTTCCGCTGATTCTGGGATATATCCTGGCCGGCATTCTGCTGAGTCCCCATACCGGGATTGTGCCGGTGGCCAATCTGCATGAGATTGAATTGCTGGCCGAAATCGGGGTGGCACTGCTGTTGTTTGCGCTGGGCCTGGAATTCTCCCTGAAGGACCTGAGACCGGTCAAACAGGTGGCCCTGATCGGAACACCCATTCAGATTATTCTGACAACCGGACTGGGCCTGGGCCTGGGTTATTTCATGGGCTGGGAATGGCGCACGTCGTTGTGGCTGGGAGCCATCATTTCTTTGTCCAGCACCATGGTTATTCTGAAAACCCTGATGAACCAGGGATGGCTGGGAACGCTTTCCAGCAAGGTGATGGTGGGGATGCTCATTATCCAGGATCTGGCCATTGTACCCATGATGATCATACTGCCCCAGTTGAACAATCCTGCCGTCGGTATCAGCGCACTGGGCATAGCTGCGGTAAAAGCGGCGGCATTCATTGCCGCTATGATATTCCTGGGCACGCGCCTGTTGCCCCGCCTGATGGCGGGTATTGCGCGGCTGGGATCCCGTGAACTGTTTCTGCTGGCCATTACGGCAATTGGCCTGGGCATTGGCTATGTTACCTATCTGGCAGGCCTGTCTTTCGCGTTCGGCGCATTTGTGGCCGGCATGGTGCTCAGCGAGTCTGATTTCGGGCACCAGGCATTGAGCGATATCATTCCGTTGCGCGATCTGTTCGGCCTGTTGTTCTTCAGTTCGGTGGGGATGCTGTTCGATGCCAGTTTTCTGTTCAGTCACGCACGTGAAGTGGTGATCCTGGTTCTGGCGGTTGCGATCGGGAAAGCGCTAATTTTTGCCGTGATTGCCAGAATCTTTCAATACCGGAACGTGATTCCGCTTGCGGTTGCGTTCGGCATGTTCCAGATCGGGGAATTCTCGTTCGTACTGGCACGACTGGGATTGTCCACCGGCTCCATCGATCATGAATTCTATTCACTGGTATTGACGGCGGCCATTATCACCATGGTGCTGACACCATTTGTGTCCGCACAGACCGCACGGATCTATGCGTGGAAAAAACGCACGTTCAAACATGAAGCGCTGGAATCATGCAACATGCCGTCGTCCGGCCTGTCCGGTCACGTGGTTATTGCCGGTGGCGGCCGGATCGGCTTCAGAATTGCACAGGTATTGCGGGACGCAGCTATTGCGTTCGTTATGGTGGAATTGGATCACCGGCGTTTCGAACAGCTGAAGGAGAACGGGATGCCGGTGGTTTACGGACATGCCGGTCAGGACGTGGTGCTCGAAGCAGCGGATGTGAAACGGGCGTCCCTGCTGGTACTTACCATTCCGGCGGTTGTGGTGGCCAGGTCCACGGTGGAGCATGCAAAGTCGTTGAATCCCCGGATACATGTCGTTGCGCGGGCGGCGGGGTCGGAAGATTTTGCCGTGCTCAAGGAACTGGGTGTAAAGGATGTCGTTCTGCCCGAATTTGAAGCCAGTATGGAAATGGTTCGCCAGACATTGTTGGGATTGCGACTGCCTGAAATTGAAGTAGATCAACGGATTGCCGGTGTGCATCGTGAGTTCTACGCGCATTTTCTCGACCCGGATGAGTCGCCCGGGTCTTCCTGAGGAGGAAGGGGTGGGGGATACCGGAAGCCCAAAACAGCAAGACAACCGGATTCTGCGTTGGGACCGCGAGAGAATTCATGTGCAGCCCGCGGACGCCTTTCCTTTGATGATCGAATCCCGTTTCGACAAACCGTTTCTGAAGCCGGGATCGGAAATGACCTCGGGAACCACTATTCGATTCGAAGGAAAGCTGTATGAGGTCGTGGAAAAGGAGGCATCCGGGGACCGTTTCTGGTACCGGTGCCAAGAGTTGAAAGAGGGCCGGCTGGTTCGCAACCTCACCGACTATACCGAAGAAAACCACCTTCTTTTTGTGAACCGGTTGCGTCGGGACCGGGCTGTGAACGGACTTCTGGCCCGTCTCGGCCGGGGCATCGGATTGACGCTTTCGTTGCCCCTCCTGGGTTTTCTGCCGGTGTCCATGCAGCGTGAAATCGAACACAGGACCGGGACGCCGGCCACGCGGATGTCATTGGTCGGGGGTCTTGTGGGAATTGTCATCGGGATGATTCTGACCCTGTTCAGTATGGGTATGGTGGCGATTGCCATCCGTCTTTTCCGTTCCATTATGGGAGCGGTGCTGGTTCTGTTTATTCCGTTGTACGTACTGCTGGCTTCCTGCTGGCGGATCATCAGTGCCTGGGTTATCGGGGAGCCCACGGAACCCGCAATAACGGCCTGGCTGATCCGGCGGATTGTTCATCGAAAGAGCGCCCGAGAGGATCATTGATTCTTCAATGGCACTGTCGAGGAATTCACATTTGAACTGGAACGGATTCAACTTCCGTGTACAATAGGCGCAAATCGTAATATAGATCGGATCAGGAATGGTTGGAAAGATTTCTGCTACCAACAGCGTACTGAAAAAGCTGATCGTCGGTGTGGCGGTGGTGCTGGCGGCAGAACTGATCTATCTGGTGGTGGCCAATATTCTGATCAACACGTCACTGGGCCCCCGTATCGCGACCCGTCACCCGCAGAAACTGGACGTGAAATGGGAGAGCGGCTATTCCCTGTATCCCGGGCATACGGTGCTGTACGGATTCAGCATGCGTTTTCAAAAGAACCGGAACAAGTGGATGCTGACTGCGGATCGACTGGCCGGACACATCGGTCTTGAACGGCTGATCTGGCGCCACTTTCATGTGCCGGAAGTGGAAGCTCGGGGCGTTTCATACCGGTATATCAGACTGGCCGAACCGATACCGGACCCCGCTCCCGACAGGCCTCACTGGCTGATTACCATTGATTCGTTTGATATCCGTTCCATTCACATGGTGGCCGCCAATGATTTCAGCCTTGTGGGAAGTGGAAACGCAACCGGCTCCCTCCGATACGTGACGCGCCGGGAACTCCAGGTTCTTCCATCGGAACTCCATATCACCGAAGGAATTCTGTCCAGGGGGGATACAACCCTTGCCGGAAGTGTGGATCTGCAGGTCCGGTTCCTGACCGAACCATTCATACCCTCCGTGGAAAAAGGAAGACAGGCACTTCGACATGTGAAGGCCGAACTGACATTCACGGCGGAAACCGAGATGCTTCAGAAGCCCCTGGCACTGTTCAGGAAACTGCCCTGGCTGGAGATTCGCAAGAGTGGTCGTTTGACAGCGGATCTCAGGTTTGAACAGGGCGTGTTCCTGGCGGGTTCGAAACTGGGCATTTCCGACATGGAAATCCGTTCCCGGTATCGCGACCTGCTGGTTCGGGGAACAGGCTCGGTATACGCCATTCTCGCAGACCCGGTTCAGGATTTCGATGACATCCGCAGGGCGAACCTGGAAATTCAGTTCAGACAGTTTCAACTGGAGCGGGACGGGTTGAGCGTGCCGCTGGTGAACGGAACGGGTTTTCGTGTGCTGCTGGAAAGTGAACAGGTGAATTTGAATCAGGGAAAGACGCTGCCGGGATTCAACATGACAATCGATATGCCCCGCTCAAACGTACCCGATGTCACGGCCTTGAACTCCTATTTCGACAAATGGGAAATGTTCGCTTTTGAGCACGGTGGGGCGCAGATTTCAGCAACGATGAACTATGACCATGAGAAAGGCAAGGGGCAGGGGGAGATCAGCCTTTCTTCGGATCGGCTGGGAATCCTGATTCAGAACCATTCACTGGACGGAAGTTTTGATTTTCATACGGCATTCCACGAGTTTGATCCGTCGGATCCGGGCTTCCGGTTCTCGGCGCAACTGAAGCTGAAGAATCCGGATCAAAGCTGGTATTTCGACACAGACCTTACCGAGGGTGTCCTGGAGTGGCCGATTCCCTACCTGGAAATGGGTGGGAACAAAGTATTGAGTGAGGCCTCCGGGAGCTGCAAACTGGGCGGCGAAGTGTCGGATATCGGGTTCCTGAATGCATTTCTCAAGGGCCAGCACGGGTTGCAACTGAATGGCCCCGCCACCCTCGACGGCACGCTGATTCTAAAGAAGGGCAAGCCGGCGGAACGAACGCTGTTCCGATTCGATGTGCCTGCGATCAAGGCCCGATTTCTTGGCTATGTTGCAGAGGGAAATGCTTCCCTGACGGCCGCAGTCCATGAGACCGGTAAGAGGAACACAAGGTATCGGGCCGACCTGGGACTTGTTATCCGGGACTATCGGGTCAGATTGCAGGGCATGAACGGGATACACAGTGGCGGGAAGATTCTGCAGGCGGATATGCAGATCCCCTCGTTGAAACTGGACGGGTCCGCACCGTCGGTGGAACTTCAGATCAAGATGCCCGAGAACACCATTTATGACATGCGCACCTACAATCAATTGTGGGGTGACGAAGCCCCCTTTCAGATCGTGAAAGGAAACGGAAAAAGCCGGGGCACATTTACCTTTTCAGGAGAAAACCAGTCCATGGAAGGGCAGATTACGCTGAATGCCCCGGAAACAAAGGTCGTGTTCGATGCAATTCCCATTACAGCCGATCTGAAATTTGAAGGAAAGCTGATCAGTGAGAATGTGGAAGAGAAGAAGTTCAACCTGGCGGGTTCCCGGTTGCGTCTTGACCATGTGTATGTTGGCGCGGCCGATCCGGGCGATGACTGGCAACTCATGTGTCAATTGGGTAACACCGAGATTCACTGGGAGAAGCCGTTGCGAATCTCGGGAGAGGCAAGTATGACCATGACGGATTCCGCCCCCATCGTGAGCTATTTCGTGGAGCAGCATGATTTCCTCAAGTACTTTTCGGGTCTGTTCAATGTAAAAGACATCCGGGGCAGAACTGGTTTCCGTCTGGATGAAAATTTTCTGGATGTGAAGAAGCTTCAGATTTTTGGCGACGTATTGCGGATTGACGGAAAGCTTCGGATGAACCGTGAATTCAAGAAAGGTGCGCTTCTGGTCCGTTTCCATAAAGTTCCCCTGCTGGTAACCATGGAGAACGGCAGGAAGCAGCCACACCTGTTCGGGGCACAGAAAAAATTTGATGCATTCCGGGTGTTCTCCGAAACGGATTCAGGCGATCAGAAACCAGAGAGAAAATGACCAACCCTCCCGGAGAAGGGACGCTGCAGCGCGCCCCTTTTTTTCGCGGACTGTATGATTACAGGGATCAGGATTCCTGAACGGGTTCTTTCTCCGTGGTTGTCGGCATGGTCTGTCCTTCACCGTCCGCTTTTGCCTGGACGGTGTCAGTACGCTTCCGACTCCAGAATGGCTTACGGAAATGCCCGCGCCGATGGGCCAGAACCAGGAATATGATGCCGGTGATGGTGCAGATAGCGATGGTAATCAACGAGGTTTCTCCGCCAAAGGCGCCACCGGTCAGCAGTTGTGGACCGTTCAGTTCTGCTTTCAGCACGCTGTCCATCTGGGCGCCCGACACGGCGACACCCAGAATGTTGCCCTGAAAGAAGTTCCAGGAAGCATGGATTCCGATGACCATCCAGAGCCGGTTGGTGTACAGATACATGGCACTCAATAAAACGCCGGCCTCAAGTGCGATTGCCGTGCTGCTGAACAGGGAGGCATTGGGGTTCGCTCCGTGGGCAAATCCGAAAATCAGGGCGGAAGCGAGGATGGCTATCCAACTGCCGAGACTTTCATGAATGATGCGGAAAATGACTGCCCGGAACATGACCTCTTCAAACACGGCTGTAAAAGCCATGGCAAAGAAAGGTGTGATCAATACCAGAAGACTGTCCGTGCCGACGATCTCATAGTAACCCAGCATCCACATGATGCCGATACTGACCACCATCAGTCCGGCACCGATCAGATAGCCGATCCACAACTCCCGGAATGCGCCCCTGCACGAAAACTCACTGACGGTCCGTCTTTCAACGAGCCGCACAAACGCCACATAGGCGAACGCGACCACAAGGGCGGATACCGTCCACATAAGACTCACCCATGCAATGGGCCGTCCGTCCGGAAACAGCAGATGCCCCAGTGGTCGGAGCGTGACACTCAGTACGGCCAACGGGACAGCAATGAACAGCAATGCAATGACAATTCGGACCAGTGGAAACATCACAAAGCGGCGTCCAAGGGACGGTTTCGTCTGTTCGGGAACAGGAGCGGCAAGTTCTTCGGTCATTTTGATCCCCTCGATTGATGTGTTTGGGCGGCGTGTTTGTCAATATCGGCCCGCCTCTATCTGATACGGGAGAAGCGGGGCAGTTGTTGGGTACATGTTTCGTGAACGTGTTAGGATTTAGGGAGAAGCGACCCCACGGACTGGTTGGAGGCATGGTTTGAGAGGAGACATGAATCCGGAAAAGAACGGACAACGACGAATTGTCATTATCGGCGGGGGAGCCGCCGGGATGATGGCGGCCGGCCGTGCCGCCCAATGCGGGGGCCGGGTCGTTCTACTGGAAAAGATGGAACGGCTGGGCCGGAAGGTGAACATCTCGGGAAAGGGCAGGTGCAATCTTACCAACATTGCTCCCATGCGCGAATTTATCCGGCATTTCGGATCCCATGGCCGATTTCTCCGTGCCGCGTTCCACACCTTTTTCAATGACGATCTGGTCCGGTTTCTGGAAGGACGGGGATTGGAGGTGGTGACGGAACGTGGCGGACGCGTATTTCCGGCCAGTGGGCGGGCGATGGACGTCACCCGAATTCTGGAACACTGGCTTCAGGAGGAAGGCGTTCAACTGAAATTGAACACAAGAGTGGACGGACTGGTAATCGAAAACCATGTCGTCACCGGAGTCAGAACCTCCGGTCAGACAATTCCCGGCGATGCCGTTGTACTGGCAACGGGCGGGCTGTCCTATCCCGCAACCGGTTCAACCGGTGACGGCTATCCCATGGCACGGACGGCCGGACACCAGATCGTGGAAACAAGGCCTGCGCTGGTCCCGCTCGAAGCGGC
>DAINNF010000106.1:0-9449 GCA_036736005.1 Acidobacteriota bacterium | reverse complement strand
AGAAAGTGTTTTCCCCCCGCTGACAAGCCATGTCGACTGATAAGCCGGGAGATGGCGGCCAAAGCACCCAGATGCAGAGCCGGGAGATCCTTGCGTGTTACAACGGTGAACAGCAGGTGAACCGGATTGCCGTCCTGAGAATCGAACGAAACACCGTTAACCGAATACCCGACCAGGATTCTCATATCCGAATGGATCACATCGGACTTGCAATGTGGAATGGCAATAGCGGGAATAATTCCCGTGCTTCCCAACTGTTCCCGCTTGAGCAGTTGATGGTACAGTCTCTGGGAGCCGGTTTCATCCTCAATCTCACCCAGCTTCTGATAATGCTGAGCAAGTTCCAGCAGCACATCCGCCTTCGACCCTTTCTCGATCTCCACAATACCGTTTTCCGGAACATAGTCCCGCAGTCGGATCAGTTTCTTTGTCATGACACCCGAACTTTCATATTCATCAGCTTAACGAAACGATACCGATACTGCTGTCATCTCTGCGGATCAGCACGGTCAGTTCTTCTGATTTTTCATGATTCCGGAAAATCACATAGGGTTGTACACCCGATTCAAGTTCCAGAACGGCTTCCTCAACCGTCATGGGCTTGAAATGTGTGACAGAAAGGTGAATCAGTTCCGTTTCCTGTACAGGACCTGTTTCACTGGACGGCATTGCCTGAGAAGGTGCGTCCTTACGCTTCTTGGCCAACCGTGTTTTCAACTTCTTGGCCTGTTTTTCCAGCTTGTCCAGTGCACCGCTGATCGAGCCATACATATCATTGGTTGTGGTTTCCTTGGCCACCAACCTGTCCTGGCCGGCTTTGATCATGATTTCAGCTGTATGCCGGTGTTTTTCCACTGAAAATGTGACATTGACTTCCATAATATTGTCGATGAATCGGGACATTTTTTGCAGCTTGTCGGTTGTGAACTGTTTCAATGCGTCGGTTACGTCCGTTCCCCGGCCGGTAAATTCAATGTTCATGCGTCCTCCTGTACAACCGTTTCCGTTCCGAAGACGATGGAATACCAAGCTCATCCCGATACTTGGCAACCGTCCTCCTCGCAATACTTATACCATGTGCCTTCAAAATATTCACGATTCCGGAGTCACTATATGGTTTCTGTGCGCTCTCCGTATCGATGATCTTTCTGATTTTCTCCATAACGGCAATGGAGGCCATGTCATGTCCGCTTGTGGAACTGATGCGTGCATTGAAGAAATAACGAAGCTCAAACAGGCCTCTCGGCGTATGCATGTACTTGTTCTTTACCACACGGGCCACAGTGGACTCATGCATTTCAATCTCATCCGCAATATCTTTCAGGGTAAGGGGCTTCATGTGTTCGATCCCCTTGTCCAGGAAATCGCGTTGGTATCGGACAATTGCTCGAGAGACTTTCAGGATGGTTCGTTGACGATTCTGAATGCTCCGGATAATCCATACGGCTGATTTCAATCGTTCTTTCACGTAGGAAGCCGTTTCTTTTTGTTCATCCGTCAGTGTCCCCTTCCCTGCGCTTCTCATCAGGGAGGCATAACGCCTGTTAACCCGAAGGTGGGGCAGCCCGTCATCGTTCAACTGGATCTGGTATTCATCCCCGACTTTGTAAACGTACACATCCGGAACAATATAGACCGGTTGTTCCGTACTGTACTGCCTGCCCGGTTTCGGTTCCAGTTTGCGGATAAACTGCAGATAAAGATCGAGTTCGTTTTCACTTAATCCCAGCTGGCTGCACACAAATTCAAATCTCTGCTCTCCAATATCCTGTAAATACTCTTCAATCATGCGACACAGGATCTCATCATGTCCGAATCCCAGCTGTTCTACCTGCAGCAGGAGGCATTCTCTCAACGATGTCGCTCCAACACCCGCCGGGTCCAGCCGATGGATCTCCGAGACGGCATCCTGTATCTGCTTGGGCGATACCTGTAACTCAAGGGCAAGCCATTCATTCGTTTCGTGAGCCGGAACCGGTACCTGGAAGTATCCGTCCTCGTTCAGGTAACGGATCAGATTCAACGCCAGCTCAAGCCGTTCGGGGTTGCGCACATTCATGTGCAGTTGCCATTCCAGGTGCTCCACCAGCGAAACAGGTTTGGAAGCCACGTTTTCATAGGAAAACTCGTTGTCCTCTGACCGGTCCTTCCGGAAATGGGATGATGGGATGTATTCATCTTCAATTGAATCGCGAAAATAATCTTCCAGGTTCAACTCGGACTCGTGGAGATCGTCCCTTTCCTTGTCCTTCTGCGATTCCTCATTGGAAGGGGGCTCTTCCGTGGAAAGGGTCCCTTCCTCCAGCAGCGGGTTGGACATCATCTCTTCCCGTAATTCCGTCTGAAGCTCGGGAATCGTCATCTGCAGCAACTTGATCGCCTGCTGGAGTGCCGGCGTCAGCGTCAGTTTCTGGGCGAGTTTTACATTCAGTTTCTGTTCCAGTAACGCCATCAGCTCAACTCAAAGTCCTTTCCCAGATAAATTTCCCGAATATCCGGATCTGCAGCAATTTCCTCCGGTCGTCCCTGCTTCAATATGGCTCCTGATGACAATATAAAAGCACGATCCGTGATCCGCAATGTTTCCCGGATATTGTGGTCCGTAATAATAACCCCGATCCCACGATCTTTCAGGGTGAGAATAATGTCCTGCAATTCCTGAATCGTGATCGGGTCAATTCCGGCAAACGGTTCATCCAGAAGAATAAAGAGAGGGTCAGCTGCCAATGCACGCGCGATTTCCACCCGGCGGCGTTCGCCACCGGACAACAGGGATCCTGTCGTGTTTGCGACGCGCGTCAATCCGAACTCCTGCAGCAGACGATCCACCGTATCATCGGCCTCCCTGGGCTCCCGTAACCGGAGTTCCACCACGGACTGAATATTCTGACGGGCCGTCAACCCCCGGAATATGGAGGCCTCCTGTGGCAGATATCCAATACCCGACCTGGCCCGCTGGTACATTGGTTCCTGGGTCAGATCACGGTCATCCAGTGATACCGTACCCTCATCAGGCGAAATGATACCGGCAATCATGTAGAACGTGGTGCTTTTCCCCGCTCCATTCGGTCCAAGCAGACCAACCACTTCGCCGGAGTGAATATCCATATGGACATCATCCACTACCGTCTTTCCACCATACCGCTTTGTCAGCGCTCTCGCCTTTAATGTGTGTTTCATAATGTCAATGAAATCTGGACCTTATGTTTACCTTTGTACATTGAAATTCTACCAGTTGTGCGCTCGAAAGTCAATTTGTGCCCGGTGGCCCGGTTACCTTCCGAATCCTGCAGATTCACATTGCCGAACAGCCATCCCCACGTGTTATAGACCGGGAGAATCAACAGGTTTCCTTCGGCATGCGTATTGCTTCCGATTGAAATCGAGGAAGGCATAAATATGCCTTGTTTTCCCGTCACATAGCCACGATCCGAATGAATGACGATCTCTCCCTGTCTGGCAATCACATCTCCGCTGACCCGGAGGATGTCCTCATTCAGCTCGGCCCTGCGGGAAGACATCTGAACAGGCGTCATACCCGGTTCGGGAGTAAAGGTGGTGTCCACATTACCGACTATCCGCACATGATCGAGAGAACCCTTTTCCAGTACCAGTTCGTCACCGTAAACCCAGCTGTTGGCCCGG
This sequence comes from Acidobacteriota bacterium, assembly GCA_036736005.1. GTDB lineage: Bacteria > Acidobacteriota > Holophagae > Thermotomaculales > Thermotomaculaceae > DAINNF01. The sequence continues at coordinate 5,804 of DAINNF010000106.1, read as the reverse complement.
TCGGTCCACCACACACTGTCCGCAAAGTGCCAGTCCGTTCCCTGGTACCATCCCCTGTCAGCGGTCATCAGACCATTTCTTCCGGCACCATACACCGGACCGTCCAGTTCGATCAACGCCTTCGCATGCCGTTTCAGCAATGCGGTACCCTTGAGCTGCGTACCATCCGGTGACGTGAGCACGGGTTGTTCAAGGGCAATGCCGTTATCCGCTATCCTTACCCGGCTGCCCCTTACCTGCTGGGTATTCACCTGTCCGTAGGGATTTTCGCCGGTGACCACACCTGTCTGAGGATGGATTACGCAGGCCGCCATGGAGAAAAAGCCATTGTTCATTTGAACCATGGACCACGGACTCAAAATTTGCTCCTTTGAGCCCCTGAATTCAGGCAGATAGGCCAACCACGATTCCGGTGACGTGGATACCAGCACGGGAGCGGAAGATTCAATTTGTGTCGTGTCGCTTACCGTACGGATGGATAACCGCGTGAAATACAGATATCCGGCACCCCAGCGTGCCTTTCCCCTGCCGGTTAACTGCATCGCACCGGACGCAGGATTCACAAGGGCCATGTCGGCTGTTCCACGGACACGGCTCTCCCTGTCAGCCTGTCCTGACAGACTGAACTGAACGGCATCCACCATGACCATCTGATCCGCTGAAAACCGATAGAGTCCACGGTTGGAATTCATTTCAAGATCGGCATCAGTCATGATCAAATGAACGCCGTGGTTGAGCCTGATCCACTCCTGGTCAGTATTGATCCGAAAGCCTGTCCCCGTCAACAGGGCATTGCCGGCCCGAACTTCAGCACGTCCTGAACCGGTCAGCATGGGTGCCTCATAATGAACCGGCGGGGTGAGTCTCAGCCGGTTTCCCGAGTCAGATTCCAGACTCACTTCCCCCATCAGTTCCACGACAGGATCTTTGATTCGTGCCAGAGGTGCGGTAATGGTGAGATTTCGCTCTTCCAGTTTCAAACGGACATCTTCTACCAGTGTACCGGATGCGTCCTGTGTGACGGCTCGCTCAAAACTGAGCGTGGCAACAGCTTTACCATCCCGGTAGAATACCTGGTTTCCCCCGCTGATCGTCGCACCGGTACCGGTATTGCCAGAAGTCAACGTCCCGATGTCCGAAGGTTCCGAGGTTTCCGGTTCCGGTCGATTAAACTGCACGATCACAATGACAACCAGCATCAGCAGTACCAATGCCAGGGCCAGACGGATCAGCCGGATGGATTTCATTTTATTCTCAGGTCGCCCAGGTTCAGTTGGTAGTAGGTTCGACGGTTCCAGCGCACTTTTTCAAGACAGAATACAATGTCGGCTGAATCGAACTTTTGAATCATCGGCTCATAGTGCGCTTTGTTGTAACCGATAACTTCAAATCGATGCAATCCGTCACTGACCTCAAATTTGATGTGCCGATTGTTGATCAGCTCGGGTTCTGTCTCAATGATGACATCTTTAACCAGAAATACAGGTTGCGGATTGCCAATACCAAACGGTTCAATCTTCTTCAGTTTTCGGTAGAAATCATCATGAATCATCTCAAAGGAAATTTCGCTGTCGATATAGACTCTGGGTTGAAACAGCATGCTGTCGAATTCCGCTTTCAGCAGATCGTTGATACCATTGCGCAATGGTTCCAGATTTTCCCGCTTCAGTGAAATACCCGCGGCCTGCTGATGACCGCCGTAGCTTTCCAGCAGATGTTTGAACTGGTCCAGAATGTCGATGATGTTGATGCCCTGAACACTGCGGATGGAACCGAACGCCATACCGTCTTCGACGCTGACAATTCCTACCGGCCGATAATACTTTTTCTGAATTTTCGATGCGACAATGCCGATTACCCCTTTATGCCAGTCCTCTCCGGACAACAGCAGGAACCGGCTTTCCTCAACGTTGATCCGGGCCAACTGGTTCATCACCATCGTTTCCAGGGTCTTTTCCAGTCGTTGTCGCTCCGAATTCTTCCGGTTCATATAGGTGGCATATTCCCGGGCCTCATCATCTGTATTGCTGATAAACATTTCAATGGCATTGGTCGCGTCACCCAATCTTCCCAGTGCATTGATGCGCGGTGCAATTTTGTAACTGATATCTACCGAAGCCATTGTTTCTTTGTCAATATTGCAACATTCGATCATGGCCTCCAGGCCCGTGGTGTTGGTCTTGCGTATCGCCTTGAGACCCTCTTTCACCATAATTCTGTTTTCACCCAACAGGGGGACCAGGTCCGCTACCGTTCCAATCGAAACGATCTTCAGAATAAAGTCCAGTGGCGCCGGCTTCTCGAAATGCCTGGACAATGCCTGAACCAGCTTGAAAACCACCCCTACCCCTGCAAGTGGTTCATCTTCAAAGCCACTGTCCTTTACCTTGGGATTCAATATGGAAACCACTGTTTCCGGAAGCACGTCATCCGGTTCATGGTGATCCGTCACGATTACGTCAATTCCCATGTCCGTTATGGCCCGGATTTCCTCTACCGCCTTGATGCCGCAATCCACCGTAATCAGCAGCTTGAAGGCGTTGGCTTCCCGTTCCTTACGGATCTTGGATAGCTTGAGACCATAACCATCCTGGAAACGATTGGGGAGTGTATACTCCACACGGGAACCCAGATCTTCCAGAAAACGCTTGAGTATCACGATAGCGGTGACGCCGTCTACGTCATAATCACCGTAAATGAGGATTCGTTCGTTCTTCTCAATCGCAAGGGCAATCCGGTCCACCGCTTCACGCATCCCGTGCATCTCGAACGGATCCCGCAGATCAGCTATGGTTCCTTTAAAGAAGCGGCGTACCTTTTCGGGTGTATCGATTCCCCGGATAACCAGCAACCGGGAAATCAGCGGTTCAAGCTTGCAGTCCCTTGCCAGTGCATCGGATATTTCTTTATTGTATTCTTTTAATTCCCACTCATACGTTACGTTTTTGTTCAATAAATTTCCCCATCGCTCTGAATTTCTGGTAGCGATCTTCCAGCAGTTCTGTATCCGCCATCGTTTCCAACTGGTTCAGGTGTTTTTCCACAAATTCACCCACGGACTGTATCGTTCTTGCCGGATCTGCGTGAGCACCGCCTACCGGCTCCGGTATCACCTCGTCCACGATTCCGTACTTGCTCAGATGCGGACCGGTAAATTTCAGGGCTCGTGCCGCCTCCGGTGCCTTGGCTGCATCTTTCCAGAGAATGGATGCGCAGCCTTCCGGAGAAATAACCGAGTAAATGGAATATTCCAGCATCAGGACCCGATTTGCCACCGCTATACCCAAAGCGCCCCCACTCCCACCTTCTCCGATGATGACCGTCACCACGGGAACTGTAAGAGCAGCCATGTCCTTCAAATTGCGGGCAATCGCCTCGGCCTGCCCTCGTTCCTCCGCATCAATTCCCGGATAAGCTCCCGGTGTATCGACCAGTGTTACAATCGGCTTATGAAATTTCTCCGCCATTTTCATAAGGCGCATCGCCTTGCGATAGCCTTCCGGCCGTGACATACCGAAATTCCGGTAGATCTTCTCCTTGGTATCCCTGCCTTTCTGGTGTCCCAGTACACAGACTGTGCGAGAACCCAGTCGTGCGAATCCGCCGACAATCGCCTTGTCATCACCAAAGTTCCGGTCCCCGTGCAGCTCGATGAAGTCCTCAAATATGCCTTCGATGTAGTCGTAAGCGTAGGGACGATTCGGATGTCGTGCCACCTGCGCGATTTCCCATTCATCCAGGTTCTTGTAAATATCAGCACGTAACTCGTTGATCTTGCCCTGGAGCTTGTTCGCTTCATCCAGTTTGTCAAACGCAATCGCTGTTTCCAGCTTGTTGTAATATGGTGCCAAATCCTTTTCAAAAGGCAGAAAAAACATACTCATGAAAATCCTCTCAAGCCAACGTTTACAGGGAATTCTGACAGAAAGGGCCGTCCCTGTCAACCAGCGCCGGATCAGTGCATTTTAAGCTGCTGATAAGCCGTACGGAACCGTATATTCTGTTCCAACTGGGAGGTGGAAATGCCGTTCTGGTGCGCCTTCTCCACTACCCGGTGTGCTTCCTCATAGGCCTTCAGATCGACCAGCGTTGCAACCAGCCAGGCATACCCGTGCTCGTCAGCTGGCCGCAATTCCGTGCAACGCCAGAAGTGGACGGCCGCCTTGCGCAGTTGCCGCTGACTGAGAGCGGTACGACCGAAATTCAACTCCCGATTCGCTCTCGCCACCCGTTGCGAAGCGGGCATGCGCTCCACCTTTTCCTTGAACTCCTGCAGTTCCTCATTCACGGAGCCCAGGATACCGTCCACCGCAAGCGTCTGCTTCACCTGGCCTTCCTTCTTGAACACCCGGGTCTCACCGGAACCCGCTGGTGGACTTTTCTTTACGGGCGGTTTGGACCCTGAGACGCTTTCCGCTTTGCGTATGGGAGGTTGTTCCAGCTGTCGCGATGGCGCCACCTCCTCAGATCTCTGTACCGTAGTCCGGTTTTCTGCCAGACGGGAGGGTTCTGACTGTGACGGCCGCTTCTCAACTGCTATCGCTTCACCCCCCTCCTCTTTCGATGCAACAGCCGTTTCTCCGGATGACAGTGCACGAAGGCGTTCCATAAAACTCTCGGCAGTAGGGACATCCGTAAGTCGGTCCAGCTCCGTGCCGTCCGGCCTGAGAAAGAGAACAGTCGGGACACCGGTTATAGCGAAACGTCTCTCAATTTTCTTCTGCGGGGGTCCCTGGCGATTCAAATTGATCCGAAGCGGAACGCCCATTTCCTTCACCAGATTTTGAACATCCGGCTGTTTCAGCACCTTCCGGTCCAACTCACCGCTGGGTACACTCCAGTCGGCATGAAAACTCAGAATCGCAATCTTGTCTTCTTCCCCTGCCTGCTTCAGGGTACGGGCAATCTCCTCTTCCAGATTGGGTCCCATCGCCACGGGAACCCGTTCCGATTCTACCGATTCCTGTTTGACGGCCTCTTTTGTCTCTTCCCGGGTCAGCCCGGGCAATTTTCCGGATTTCCACAACCAGTAGCCACCGCCTGCCAATGCAGCCACCAACACAATAACAACCACAAATATCACGATCAACATCCCCGTTTTCGAGCCGGAACGCGCGCGAATAGGCGGGGCTGCGGATGCCGGCGGCGGAGGCGGTAGAGTTGCTGCACCCGGAACCGGTGGCAGCTTCTCTGCCAACGTCCGATCCTCTTCCCCGGCTGCTTCAATCAGCACAGTCGGCTCTTCCCCCTCCCCCTGCAGGAACCGGGATTCCTGTCTCAACACGTTTGAGACCGAGCCGCAATTCGGAAAGCGATGATTGGGGTCCGGCGCCATCATCTTCTGAATTACCTTGGTCAGAACCGTCGGTGCCCCTTCAACCGTGAGCGCTTCCGGCCTGAATGAGATGATCTGATACACCACATTGGTAATGTTGTCACCGCCGAACGGCTTCTTGCCGGTCAGCAGCTGATAAAGCACCACCCCTACCGAAAACTGGTCCGATCGCGGGTCGAGCGGCTTTCCCTGCACCTGTTCGGGAGACATGTAGGATAGTGTCCCCACCACCAGTCCGGTACGAGTAAAATCAGCGTCCTGCTTCTTCGCGATGCCGAAATCCATGATTTTGACCGTACCGTCCGGCAGAATTCGGATATTGGCCGGTTTGATGTCCCGATGGATAATTCCTTTCCCGTGAGCATACTGGAGTGCGTCACACAGCTGGGCAACAATGTCCAGTTTCTGTTCCATGGACAGGTCGTCGTCCCGGATATGGGCCGCCAGATCCTGACCTTCCACATACTCC
>DAINNF010000105.1:0-9706 GCA_036736005.1 Acidobacteriota bacterium | reverse complement strand
CGGAACTGCCGGGTCGATATCGACCCGGCAGTTCTTTTGTCTTTTGTGATGTTGAGAAAGGTGGCGTCAGGGATACCAGATCGCGAATGAAGCACCATTCTGCGGTTTCAATGTTCTCTCCGTGTCGGATTGGATCGTCCACCAGAAATCATCATCGTTCGGGTAGCCACCCTCCATGCCGGCATCCAGATCGCACCGCCCCGTGCCGTTGATCTTGAGGTAGGAGCCCTGGGAATATACATCTCCACTTCCATTGTAGGTGACCCACTTGATCCAGAGATCATACCCATATTCCACAATGACCAGCTTACCGAAGTTACCGAGACTGGTGGTGTAGGTCAGGATCCTGCCTTCAGGAAGACGTTGAGCGCTGCTGTTGCACACAATATTGTCGGAAACCATATACGTGGTGGCAATATCGGACATGGTAATCCCATAGAATTCGTCATACAGGCGGTATGCGTTGTAGAAGACGTGGCGATCCTGAGCATTGTTTCCCACGATACCGAGCGGGGGCGCGATGTCCCGGGATGCTACGATTTCGATAAAGTCCACATCTGACGGACCAATGCCACCGAAGACGTTGCTCAGCAGGTCTACAATCTTCTGTTGCGGGCTCAGGTTTGTGGTAAAGGCGGGCGCGATCTGGGAGCCCCGTGAGTACGGGTATACGTTGATATCAACATTCGATTCGGTTGAATTCTGGATCGCAAACCCGAACCAGTCCATTGCGGCCGATGAAGCGGTGGGAATGATCCAGTGTGAACCGGTGTAGTCTTCCCGTATCTGAAACTCACAGACGGAAGGGGATGTCTGGTACTGATAGCCGAGCTTTGCAACCAGCGCCAGATCCGAGGTTTCAAACACACCGGAACCCTCATAATCCATCTGGGTATTGTAGAACGGCGTCCAGTCATGGGGCATAACCGTGGTCCATCCGTATGTGGAAACGAAATTTCCGTCATTGTCATACTTATGAAACTGGACGTAGACGTTTTCATCGGTGGGATTGTAGAACCAGACTGTCGTGTGCCAGTTGTTTTCGGCCACATGAGGGACCCAGAACTCACCGGATCGGGCGGGGAGGCCCGACATCGCGGACAAAAACAGGAACATCAGAATCGCGGAAGCAACACGCATACCATCCTCCTTACTGAATTCTGTTAAGTCAGGAAACTCTTCACAATATGTTGAACTCCGCACAGTTTGTCAAATCACTGATCCTGTTGCAACCCGGTCTTACTTTCCGTATGATCCGTATATCGCATGGACAGGAGCATGGCATGTCGTTGAAATGGACCCATGATCAACTGGAAAAAATCCTCCAATCCCGAATTCTGGTTCTGGATGGGGCCATGGGGACCATGTTGCAGCGATACCGACTGGATGAAGAGGCGTTTCGCGGCACCCGGTTTGCGGACCATCCGGGAAATCTGAAAGGGAACAATGATCTGCTCTCGCTGACGCAGCCGGACGTTGTACGGGAGATCCACGGGGCGTATCTGGATGCGGGCGCCGACATTATTGAGACCAACACGTTCAACAGTTCGGCCATGTCCCAGGAAGATTATGGACTGGCGCACCTGGTGTATGAGTTGAATCGGACTGGAGCGATGCTTGCGGCGGAAATGGCCCGTTCCCGAACAACGGATCAAAAGCCGAGATTTGTAGCCGGTGTTCTGGGACCCACAAACCGCACAGCATCCCTGTCTCCGGATGTGGAGAATCCCGGTTTTCGGAATGTAACGTTCCGTGAACTGGCGGTAACGTATCAGGATGCCATCCGTGGACTGATGGACGGTGGAGCGGATATTCTTCTGATTGAGACGGTGTTCGATACCCTGAATGCCAAGTCTGCGATCTATGCATACCGTCAATACTGTCGGGAACAGGAAACGAGACCGCCACTGATGATTTCGGGTACCATTACGGATGCGAGCGGACGAACACTGTCCGGACAGACACCCGCGGCATTCTGTGTTTCGGTTGAACATGCCGATCCCCTCAGTGTGGGTTTGAACTGTGCACTGGGCTCTGAGCAGATGCGGGATCATCTGCGGGAAATTCACCGGAACAGCCCCTCATTTGTCTCCATCCATCCCAATGCCGGACTGCCCGACGAACTGGGTCAATACAACGAGTCTCCCGACTTCATGGCGGATGTCCTCTGTTCGTATGCAGGGGAAGGATGGGTGAACATCGCCGGTGGATGCTGTGGGACCACACCGGATCATATCGCGGCGATTTCGGACAGTCTGTCAGACATGAAGCCCCGCAAACGATTGGGAAAAAGGGCTTATACCATGCTCAGCGGCCTGGAGCCATTGAAGATCGGACCGGAGTCCCTGTTTGTCAATGTCGGAGAACGGACCAATGTGGCGGGCTCCAGACGTTTTGCCCGACTGATCCGGGAGGAGAACTATGAGGATGCCCTGTCGGTCGCACGTCAACAGGTGGAGAACGGCGCCCAGATGATCGATGTCAACATGGATGACGCGATGTTGGATGCGGGCCGGGAGATGGCCCGATTCCTGAATATGCTGGCAGCAGACCCGGACATCGGCCGGGTTCCGGTAATGATCGACTCTTCCCGGTTTGATGTGATTGAGAGCGGTCTGCAGTGCATTCAGGGAAAGGGTGTGGTCAATTCCATCAGTCTCAAAGACGGCGAATCCGTGTTTCTGAAACATGCATCCACAATCCAGGATTATGGTGCTGCAGTAATTGTTATGGCATTTGATGAGAATGGACAAGCGGAAACACTTCAACAACGACTTGATATTCTGGAAAGAGCCCATTCCCTGTTGACGAAGGCCGGATTTCCGGAAACAGATATCATCTTCGATCCCAATGTCTATGCAATTGGAACGGGCATTGAGGCCCATGATCGTTATGCAGTGGACTATATTGAAGCCGTTGAGGAACTGAAGCGGCGTCATCCCGTCTGCCTGGTCAGTGGCGGTATTTCCAACCTGTCCTTTTCCTTCCGAGGGCAGCATGCAATTCGGGAAGCCATGCACGCGGTATTTCTCTACCATGCGATTCGCGCCGGTATGGATATGGGTATTGTCAACGCCGGTGCCATGCCCCAGGTGGAAGATATACCGGACAAGATCCGGTCGGCAATCGAAGACCTGATTTTTGCCAGAACCGGAAACGCAACGGACCGCCTGCTGGCGGCTGCAACATCGCTGTCTTCGGGAAAAACCACACCCGCGGGCTCGAATCTGGAATGGCGAGGGGAGGGTGTTGAAGAGCGTTTGAAATATTGTATCATCAATGGTATACAGGAATATATTCAAGTTGACATCGAGGATGCACTCCGGTCTTTGCCGAGCGCGATGGCGATCATTGAAGGCCCGTTGATGGCGGGCATGTCCGTGGTGGGGGACCGCTTTGGCGACGGGCGAATGTTTCTTCCGCAGGTTGTACGGAGTGCCCGCGTGATGAAACAGGCCGTCAAGCTGCTGCTTCCGACGCTTTCCGAGGAACAGAGAATTGTTGGTGGCGTTGAGCGGGAGAAGCCTCGGATTGTGATGGCTACCGTAAAGGGTGATGTGCATGATATCGGCAAAAATATTGTTGGCGTTGTGATGCAATGCAATGATTATGAAGTACATGATCTGGGGGTCATGGTCCCCGTGGAGACCATACTGTCCAAGGCACGTGAACTGGGTGCCCGCGCGATCGGACTCAGCGGTCTGATCACTCCTTCATTGGAAGAAATGATCAGTGTTGCCAGAGAAATGAAACGAACAGGCATGGAAATTCCCCTGTTGATCGGCGGGGCCACAACTTCAGCCGTTCATACAGCGGTCAAGATTGAGCCGGAATATGATCATGGCGTCATTCATGTGTCGGACGCTTCCCGTTCAATCGAAGTACTGGGGCGGTTATTTTCTGAAAACAAAAGCATGTACCTGTCAGAGATTGCGACTGCCTATGGAAAGATCCGTCGGGATCGGCAGAACCAGGAAACGGACATAAGGCTTCTTTCCCTGGAAGAGGCGAGAGCACGTCGGCTTCAACTGGAAACACTGGAGTCGGCCTGGAAACCCCTTAAGCCCGTTCAGATGGGAGTTGGCGATATCGGGAATATTTCCATTCCAGACCTGACTTCCTTCATTGACTGGCGGTTCTTTCTTTATGCCTGGGAAATTAAGGGGAAGTGGCCTGATATCCTGAGTGATCCATCGAAGGGTCAGGAGGCACGACGACTGGTGGACGATGCAAAAGAGATGCTGGACCAGGTACATGAAAGAAAGCTGCTCGATGTGCGGGCGGCGTGGGGAATGTATCCCGCACACAGCCTTGGAGACGACATTGTGATTCAGGACCCGCAGGATACTGAAAAGGCTTTATGTACATTTTCTATGTTGCGACAACAAAAAGAGAAAAGAGATAAAACACCGAACCTTTGTCTGGCTGATTTTCTTTATTCCCGGGAGAGCGGAATTCAGGACTATGCGGGGATGTTTGTGACCAGTGCGGGGCATGGACTGGAGAAAGCGACTGCCGCACTGGAAGTGGACGGGGATCCTTACGGGGCCTTGATGCTGAAGATTCTGGCGGACCGATTGGCGGAAGCTTGTGCGGAATGGCTCCACTGGCATGTTCGTACAGAAATCTGGGGATATGCGTCGCAAGAAGTGCTGCAAGTGGAGGATATGCTGAAAGAGCGATACCAGGGCATCCGGCCGGCACCCGGATATCCGCCCTGTCCGGACCACCGTCACAAGCGGGCAATCTTTGACTTGCTGGATATTGAGGAGCGAATCGGCGTGAGTTTGACGGACAACTGCATGATGGTGCCCGCTGCTGCCGTTTGCGGGTTCTATCTGGCAAACCCCGCAGCCCGGTACTTCAGTGTGGGGCGGGTGATGCAGGACCAACTGCAAGACTACGCGCGCCGGACCGGCGAATCAGTTCCGGAAACAAAGCGTTGGCTCAGAAATAACTTGAAAGAATAGCCGTAGAGTTTAGAAAAAAGAGAGAATGTATAAGCTCTACAGGAGTTTTGCCAGGTCGGGATTCCGGGATGGAATTGTCAGTCTTCTTCCATAGAAGAGATCATCCAACTTCAATGCGATCCACTGATTCACAGGGTTTCGGCTGATATATCGACGAGCGATCCGGTGAACGAGCGTATCCGGTTTGGTATAGGGACACGAACGGATACAAACGGCACAGTCCGTACCGATTTTTCGCCAGAAGCGGTAACAAGACTCCTGGTTGACGGACCAGTGCTGAAAGCCCCGCGAGATAGTTGCCTGTTCGTCATCTGAAATAGAGCGACTGGGACAATTATCCGCGCATTTCTTGCAGATCCGGCAGAAATGTTCCATGTGGGTATGGTCGTCCGGAATTGGTCTGTTGAATTCCTCAAGAAGAGGCGCATCGGTGGTAACCACACTGATCCGCACGCAGGGACCATGTGAATGGTGCATGAAGATGCCCATGCGGCCGACATATCCCATGCCCGCCGATTGGGCGAGGGGCGCACAGATCACTTCATAGTGACCGTCCACGTGGCTGCGTGCCTGAAAACCGCTCAGAGACAGAAAATCAGCCACCAGATGAGCAATTTTGGCGCATTCCACGTAGCCTCTGGAAGATTCCATCAGTACGGGGAGGGACGGCGCATGATTCATCATACGGATGTCCATGGAAACGACAATCACAACCGCGCAGGGATGGTCCGGTTTGATCTCACGACCCCAGTCTGCGGCCTGTCGTCCGGCGTACGAATACCAGTAAAGCGGCTCTGCTTTTGTGAAGCCGATGTCCAATGCGCCATATCGCCTGCCAAGTGTCTGGATTGCTGAGCGTAATTGCTCCGGCTCATTGGGGTTACTTTCCCGCCCGAGCGGTCGGCTTTTCTGCAGATCTGAACTTCGATCGAGCATGCAGAATGCCGCATCCGGTATCCGGCTGATCAGCGGATCGTAAAATTTGCCACCGGGTTCGCCCAACCGGGGCAGGGCATGGATTTCCCGGTCCGGCTCAAACTGTTCGGGGTTGGCCGAATAGTGACGGCGGTACAAATCGGGGTGGTTCTCCAGGTTGGCGCGAGCAAACATATGATTTCGTTCGTCAAAACGTTTTGCGTGTGAAAGATCCGGGGATTGAAGGCGGGGAAACCACGGAATCAGGGTGACGAGGGTACCGGCCATAAAGAGTAACCCGATAGCGGGCAGCAACCAAGGCGGAATGCGATCGGGAACCGACAGGAACAGGAGAAGGACCAGCAGAACCGGGATCAGGCACAGACAACTGACGGACACAACTCGGGGACGGCGTTCGTGGATGCCGGCGAGCAACATCAGCAGTAGAAACAGTCCGATAAAACCCAGTGCAATCAGTCCAATCCATTGCATGGCATGATCTTATCATGAAAGCTCGTGTTTTCAGTTGGAAATGGACAGTGTCAATTCCGGTTCACAGCGGGCGCTCAATGGCCTAAACTGAAGTTATGACACGGTTGGCCAAAAGAGGAAGGGGCGGGAAACATGTCAGTTGGCGACTGATTCAATGGATAATGCTGGGAGGAGTGTTGATGTCCGGTTTCAGCTGTTCAAGAGAGATTCGGGAGGAGGACCTGTTTTTCCCGCAGCCGGCTGTTTTAACGGATTGGGGAGAGGGCGTCCGGTCGGAAACGCTGGAGGCGGGCAACTGTCGCCTCAGCGTGGCGGTAATTGGCGATTCAAACAGTGGGATCCTGTTATATTTCTATGGAAACGGTGAACAGATCGATACGTCGCTTTTTCGGATGCGGTGGCTCCATCGGATTTCAGGTCTGCAGGTGATCTGCGCGGATTACCGGGGTTATGGGCGGTCTACCGGAATACCATCGCTCGCTGTACTGCAGTCGGATGCCCGATTACTGGTTGAGCGATACGCACCTGAAGGAACCCGGCCGATATTGGCATACGGACGATCCATTGGAACCATACCGGCCATTGCACTTTGTGAGCATGGTCTGCTAGATGGGGCAATTCTGGAAGCACCGTTCACGACCGCCGGTGAGGTGACGGAAGCCTGGTCGAGAGGGTTGCCATTGCCGCTGCGCCCGTTCATGAAACTGGTGCCGAGCAGGGAGCTTGTAATCCAGCGTCAACCCATAGATATTATGAAAGAAATCTCCGTTCCGCTGTTGATTGTTCACGGAACTGCGGATGAGATCATTCCTTTTGAACTGGGCAAACGTATGTTTGATGCAGCGAACACAGGAAAGAAGCAGTTCTGCGCGGTTACGGGGTACGGCCACAACAACCTGGACATAACAAAGGACCCGGCAGGTTCAATGATTACGGTATTCCTCCATGGGTTCCGGGGCAGAGACGAAGGAGCGGATTAGCGGTTGCCGGTTGTGGCGCTTTTTCCTACAATCAGGCGGGGACGAAACAACATCGGGAGAAAATATGCTGGACATACGGTTTGTACGGGAGAACATGGACAGAGTAGCGGAGATGCTGGAATGCCGCAATACGAAGGTGGATCTGTATCAGCTGCACGCGCTGGACGAGAAACGACGGGAACTGATTGCCAGGGTGGAAGAACGGAAAGCATCGAAGAACACCATGAGTAAGGAGATCGGCCTGATCAAGCGGGACGGTGGCAATGCGGATGCGTTGATTGCGGAGATGAAGGCGACAGGTGCAGAAATTGAAGCCATTGAAACGGACCTGAATACAGTTGAAGAGGATTATTTCAACATTATCAAGACGATTCCCAACATGTTTCACCATTCGGTCCCTATCGGAACGGATGAATCGGACAATCGGTTTCACCATGAGTGGGGAACAAAACCGTCCTTTTCTTTTGAGCCCAAACCCCACTGGGACCTGGGTGAATCCCTGGGGATCCTGGATTTTGAACGGGCGGCCAAGATTTCGGGTGCCCGTTTCTCAGTACTGAAAGGGCCCGGTGCTCGCCTGGAGCGGGCACTGGTCAACTTCATGATGGACCATCAGCTCGGTGCGGGGTATACCGAAATGGCCACACCGTACATCGTGAATGCAGACGCCATGTACGGAACGGGCCAACTGCCCAAATTCGAGGAAGACCTGTTCAAGTTGAACACGGACCGGGATTTTTACCTGATTCCAACCGCTGAAGTACCGCTGACCAATCTTCACGCCGGAGACACGTTCGAAACAGAAGAACTGCCGCGGTCTTATGTGGCATGGACTCCCTGTTTCCGGGCCGAGGCGGGATCGTACGGAAAAGACACCCGTGGTCTGATCCGTCAACACCAGTTTCTGAAGGTGGAACTGGTGAAATTTGCCCATCCCGAAAAGTCTTACGAGGAGTTGGAGAAACTGCTTGCTGATGCAGAGTCCGTTTTGAAGAAACTTAAGCTGCATTTCCGAACGGTGGTGCTGTGCTCAGGCGATCTGGGTTTCTCAGCTGCCAAGACCTACGATATCGAGGTCTGGTTGCCTTCGCAGAACAGCTACCGTGAAATTTCTTCCTGTAGCAATTTCGAAGACTTTCAGGCACGCCGGGCCGGCATCCGGTTCAAGGATGACCGGAAAAAGAAGCGATTTGTTCATACCTTGAATGGTTCAGGATTGGCCGTGGGGCGCACCCTTCTGGCGATTCTGGAGAACTATCAGCAGCGTGACGGAACCGTACGGATTCCGGATGTACTGGTACCGTATATGGGCGGAATGACCGAGATCCGCGCGGATTGAGCGGTTCGAGGGGAACAGGAGTAACGGATGAAAGAACATGTGAATTTCCGGGTGGTTGAACATCCCCTGATCCAGCATAAGCTGGCCTACATCCGCAACAGGAAGACAAAACAGAAGGAATTCAAGGAATTTGTGGATGAAGTCGCAGCGTTGATGGCGTACGAGGTTACCCGTGACTTTCCGTTGGAGCCCGTGCGGGTGGAAACGCCGCTGGCGGACACGGACGGGGAAGTACTGGGTGACCTGCAGGTCGTTCTGGTACCGATTCTCCGGGCCGGTGTCGGCATGGTGGATGGTATTCAGCGGGTATTGCCGACGGCCAGAGTGGGGCACATTGGACTGTACCGGGATCACGAAACCCTCAAGCCGGTCACCTACTATTTCAAGATTCCGGAAGTTCAGAAAGCGCATCGATTTATCCTGTTGGACCCCATGCTGGCAACAGGTGGGTCCGCCATTGCTGCGGCTGATTTCCTGAAGAAAGAGGGTGTGTCGGACATCCGATTTGCCTGCCTGATTGCCGCCCCCGAGGGAGTCAATGCATTTTGTACGGCGCATCCGGACATTCCGGTATTTGCGGCAGCGCTTGACGAGAAATTGAATGATAAGGCCTATATTCTGCCCGGACTGGGAGATGCCGGAGACCGGCTGTTCGGTACACAATCATGATGAATATTTCAGGGAAGGGGAGTATTGAATGACAGAATCCAAGGGGTGGTTTCATCCATCCGGCAAACCGTATCGCTTCACAATTCTCCTGTTTGTAAGCCTTTTAACTTATGGAAGTTATTTTGCTTACGACTCGGTTGGTGCGATTGCACCAACGTTGTTGCGGGTACTGGAAGTCCCCCGAAGCGCTATTGGAACCATGTATACCGTGTACAGTGTAGCGGCGATCATATCCGTATTGCTCGGAGGTATACTGATTGACCTTATCGGAACGAGATCAGCCAGTATAATCTTTGCTTTACTGGTCGCAATAGGGGCAGCCATTGTTGCCCTTGCCCAGG
>DAINNF010000104.1:0-9756 GCA_036736005.1 Acidobacteriota bacterium | reverse complement strand
CTGCTGAACTCATACACAACATGGAAGATCTCCTGGACGCATTCCGTCGCCAGGTGGAATATTTCGCAGATATCAAGATACGGGGAAACAACATTATTGAGCGCTTTTATGCACAGGATATGCCCGCGCCGTTCCTGTCCCTGCTGATTGAAGATTGCCTGGAAAACGGGAAAGACTATCATGCCGGCGGTGCCCGATACAATACCTCCTACATTCAGGGGGTGGGGATGGGGACCATCACGGACAGTCTGTCCGCAATCGCAACGCATGTATTCGAAGAAAAAAAGCTCAGTCTCACGAATCTGGTTGAGGCGCTGGATCAGAACTTTGACGGCAACACCGATCTTCGGGACCACCTGTTGAAGAACACACCCCGATATGGCAATGACGACGACCGGGCAGACCAGTTTGCTGTAAGGGTCTTCGAAATCTTTCATGGGGCAGTGGACGGAAAACCCAATACGCGGGGAGGTGTGCATCGCATCAACCTGCTGCCTACCACCGTTCACGTTTACTTCGGCAGCGTAACCGGTGCCCTGCCCGAAGGGCGACTGGCGGGAACCCCGCTGTCCGAGGGAATTTCACCTGTTCAGGGAACGGATCGGTTGGGGCCAACAGCCGTGATTCAATCTGCGGCCAAACTGGATCATCTGCGCACAGGCGGCACCCTGTTGAACCAGAAATTCACACCGGACCTGCTGAAAACCGACATCGAACTGACCAAGCTGCTGCAACTGGTGCGAGGTTATTTCCGCATGAATGGTCACCACATCCAGTTCAACGTTGTCGATGCCGAGACCCTTCGGCATGCCAGAGAACATCCGGAAGAACACCGGAACCTCATTGTACGGGTTGCCGGTTACAGTGACTATTTTGTGGATCTTGGCAGTGAACTGCAGGATGAGATCATCCGGCGAACGGAACATATGGAGTTCAATTGATGCGACAGATTCTTCTGATCTCCGTGCTGCTGACTGCGGCAACGGTACCCGCGATTTCGAGCCCGATCAATCAACCGCAAACCGCCGCCGCTGAACAACTGACAATTGATCGAATTTTCGTGGACCAGGCGTTCAAAGCCCGGTCTTTCGGTCCCGCCAGCTGGACAACGAAGGGACATGCTTACACCCGCTATCTCCCGGTGAACGAAGAAGGTGATGCATATGGTATTTTCAGGATCGATCCGGAAACGGGGGATCGGACACTGCTGGTTTCACCGGAGCAACTGAACCCGACCGGACAGGAAACCCCGATCAAAGTGGAATCCTACCATTGGTCTTCAATGGGAGATCTTCTGGTCTTTACCAACAGTAAACGGGTCTGGCGTCGAAATACACGCGGAGATTACTGGGTGTTGAACCACCGAACCGGCAAGTTGAAACAACTGGGAACCGGTCTGGAACCGGCATCACTGATGTTCGCCAAATTCTCACCGGACGGCACCAGGGTCGCCTACGTCTATCACCACGATCTGTACGTGGAAGACCTGAACTCCGGGAAACGGACCCGGCTCACCGAACGAAGCGATCAACACATCATCAACGGGACATTCGACTGGGTCTATGAAGAGGAGTTTTTCCTTCGGGACGGATTCCGCTGGTCTCCGGACGGAAGCGCAATTGCTTACTGGCAGCTCAATACCGAAGGGATGCGGGAATTTATCATGATCAACAACACGGATCATCTGTATCCCGAAATAACCACCATCCCCTATCCGAAGGCCGGCACGGTCAATCCGGCCGCCCGGGTAGGTGTGGTACCGGCCGCTGGTGGAAAAACACGGTGGATATCATTTGACGGAGACCCCCGCCAGCACTACATCAATCATCTCGAATGGACCCCGAAAGGAATGCAACTGTGCATTTTCCGGATGCCCCGTTCCCAGCAGGAACTGGTGGTATATCGTGCCGATCCGGCCACCGGTTCTATTGAAACGCTGCTCACCGAAACGGATGACGCTTGGCTGGAACCGGAAGACCTTCAACTTGACTGGGTGAACGATGGCGCTTCCTGGTTGTGGCTGAGTGAACGGGACGGTTGGCAGCACATCTACCGTTACGACGCAGGTAAGAAAGAACCGGTATTGCTCACCCCGGGGGACTATGATGTCATCGAACTCCTTGCCGTCGATGAGGCAGAAAAACGGATCTATTTCATCGCTTCACCGGACGATGCGGCTTCCCGCTACCTCTATGCCGTGCCGTTGAATGGAGGTCCGGCACAGCGACTCACACCGGCAGATCAGCCGGGCACCCATTCCTACGATATTTCTCCGGATATGACATATGCTTTTCACACCCGCTCCCGGATGATGTCTCCACCGGTAACCGATCTGGTTTCACTGCCGGACCACAGATCCATTCGGATGCTGGAAGATAACCGGAAAGTTTTCGAACAGCTGAACCGGCTTCAACCCGTTCCGGTAACGTTTTTCCGGATTCCGATTCCGGAGGGTCCAGAACTGGACGCCTGGATGATGCAGCCCCCGGATTTTGATCCGGGAAACCGATATCCCGTTCTGTTCTTTGTATACGGAGAACCCGGCGGTCAAACCGTTCTGGACAAATGGGGGCGTAACCGGCAGCTCTGGCACCGGATGCTGGCGGAACGGGGCTATGTGATTGTCAGCATTGATAACCGTGGAACGCCGGCTCCCCGGGGCCGGGCATTTCATAAATGCGTGTACGGTGAGGTGGGCGTCCTGGCCTCAGCCGACCAGGCCGCGGCGGTCAACAGTTTGCTGAACCTGTACAATTGGATGGATCCGAACCGCATCGGAATCTGGGGATGGAGTGGAGGCGGTTCCATGACCTTGAATATGCTGTTCCGTTATCCTGATCTGTACCGAATGGGGATTTCGGTAGCGCCTGTATCCGATCAGCGATACTACGACACCATCTACCAGGAACGGTATATGGGGCTGCCGCAGGAAAACCCCGATGGATACAGAAAAGGCTCCCCCATTTATCATGCAGAAGGACTGAAAGCGCACCTGTTGCTGATTCATGGAACAGGTGACGACAATGTTCATTACCAGAATACGGAAGCGCTGATCAACCGACTGGTCAAACTGAACAAATTCTTTGACCTGATGATCTACCCGAACCGCAGTCACGGCCTGTATGAAGGGGACAATATGCCCCGTCATCTGTATGAGAGAATGATGCGGTATATCATGGAAAATCTGCCCCTGGAGACCGGTTCAGCAGAATAGTTCGGCGTGCAGGATTTCGACTGCAGGCGTAAATAGGGCGTTTCAGGAATCCGAGGGGGCTTCCGCCATATCCCGCACGCAACGGAACCCGACATTGAAATCCACCCAGTTTGAAGGCAACCCGTTCCGGTGATCGACCGAAACACATCCCGGACCGGATTTCCAGCCTCCGCCCCGGATAACGCGGAACCGCCCCTGTTTCGGACCGGTGGGATTCCACTCTTCGCTTTCTCCGTAGTACGTCGCACTGTATCGGTCAGCCACCCACTCACAAACATTGCCCATCATGTCGTACAGTCCGTAACCGTTTGGCTTGAAGGACGCCACCGGTAACGTGCCGTCCTTGTCATTTCCCGCATAATTGCCGAAGGCTGGGTCCAGTTTGTCTCCATTGGGATATCGCTGACCAATCAATCCTCCCCGTGCCGCATATTCCCATTCGGCCTCGGTAGGCAGACGTTTTCCGGCCCATTCTGCATAATCCCGTGCATCCTGCCAGCTGACACCCGTAACCGGATGGTCCGGATACGCATCCCCGCAACAAAAGCCGGGTCGGTTCCAGAAGAAGGGAAGATGATGTCCGGTCTCTTCGCAGAACCGGGCATAAGCGGCACAGGTCACCTCGGTCCGGTCCATGAGAAACCCGGAGAGTCTGACCGGATGAGAAGGCGAATTGTCTCCAGTTCCGTCTCTTCCCATCAGGAATGTACCTGCCGGAATCTCCACCATTGCATGCCCGATTGCCCGGGTTTTCCGCACATCCGGCTTTGCCGCCAAGGGATCCTGAGTGCCCGGGTGCCCGTAATGAAGAATTACGACAATAACGCCAAATCCGCCCAGCAAGCCCAGAAATTCTCGCATGCTCTCCCCCCGCAGGTTTTATGAAGACTCTGAAGCGCGATCCGCTGCCAGATCGCCGGCAGGTGCACTCCGGTCTTCCACAACGACCCGGTTCCGGCCGCCATCTTTCCCGGCATAAAGTGCATCGTCCGCACGAACCAGCGTGTCCTTAATGTCACCTCCGCTGAACATCGCCACACCCAGTGTGATGGTCACCGGAATCTTTCTACCTCCCCGTTTCCAGGGCATTTCCTCGACAGAGGTGCGGATTTTCTCCGCTGCGATACGGCCGCCTTCCATGTCCGTTTCCGGCAGTAGAATCAGAAACTCTTCCCCGCCCCAACGGGAAATTCCATCCTGTTCACGCAATGTCTGTTTCAGGATACGTGCAATTTCCTGCAGCACATCATCTCCGCAACCATGACCGAACTCGTCATTGATGCGCTTGAAATGATCAATGTCGCCCAGGATCAGCGTGAACGGTCTGCCCTGCCGAACAAAACGGGATTTCTCCAGTTTCAAACGTTCCGTCATGGAGCGACGGTTTTCCAATCCTGTGAGCGGATCGATGCGTGACAAACGATGAAGTTCATCCCTTGCCACCAGCAACTCCCGGTTCACTTCCCGGATTTCCCGGTTGGTTCTGGCTTTTGAGCGGTACGCGAAAACGGCCAATGACAGCATCCCCATAACCAGCACCAGCGCGCCGATTACCACCTCAATGAGGCGACGTTGCCCCTTCTGCTGTTCCTGCAACAGGGTAATCTCTCTGTCCTTCTCTCTCAGCTCTACCCGCGCTTCCATCTCAGCAGCCTTTTGACCGGCACGCTCCACCTGGACACGTCCGGCCAGGTTCATATATTCGGACTGAAACTGATAGGCAGACTGGAAATCGCCCAGCGTTGCCTGAATGGAAGCCAATTCAGCCAGCACCCGCAGGTGCAGAGACCGGTCATCCATCCCGGAAGCACGATCCAGCGCCTGCCTGGCCAGCTTGAGGGCCTGGTCCAGAGAACCTTCCTGCCGGTACAGTCGGGCCAGTTTGATTTCCACGTCTGTCAGCCGCGCAGGTTCATCGACTTCCCGATAAATGGATAACGCCTGTTCAAACTGGGATCTGGCTTCGGAGACATTGTTTAACTGAATATTCGCTTCGGCCATGTTGCTGAGTCCCGCCGCCAGTCCAATCCGGTTTCCCAGAGACTGCTCCAGTTTGAAAGATGCCTCATAGTACTGGAGCGCCAGATCGGGACGGCCTTCCTGCTGATACAGCACGCCGAGATTGTTTCGGGCATCCGCCTCGCCCCGCTTATTGCCGTATTTCATGTGGAGCTCCAATGACCGGTTGAAATACTGTCTGGCCTCCGTGAGCATCGCCGCTTCCCGGTACAGCACGCCAATGCTGTTCAATGTGTTGGCAAATCCAACCGGATTTTTCTCCGGATCACTTTCATCTTCAACACGCAGCAGATAATCCAGTGCTGTCTCGAGATCACCCATCTGGCTGTACAACATGCCCAGATTGTTCAACACATCCAACTCCAGGTCCGGATCCGGCTGTTTTTTCACCAGTTCGAGGGCACTCCGGTAAGCCGAAAGCGCAGCACTTTCATTTCCCAGTTCCCACCAGCAGATACCCTGGTTATTCAATGAGTTTGCTTTGCTGGTCAAATCCTGATAGCGGTCAGCCGCCTGTTCCCACTTGTCCGCCGCATTCAACGCCAGTCGCGGTTCCCCCACAGCGAGGTATGCGTCCGACATCAACGCCAGCATCGTCAGTTCCACATCGGGCATGGATTTGGATTGCAGTTCGGCCAGTAACTCCGGCCCCCGCTTCAGAACTTCTCTGGGATTATCGTCGACCATGTTCCGCAGTTCGTTTACCTGCCTGCTCAAATCCGTCTCCGGCATTGCGTCGTCCCATGACATGGATAGAGCCGGAAAGACAAGGCAGACAATAAGGATGATGATCAGATTCAGGTGCATCCGGTTTGTTGATCGATTTCGGACAGTTCTTCCACGATGTGTCATATCCTCATTATTATAACTGTGGCCGTTGTTTCGCGCCACACTCCCTCTCCCCGGAAGAAATACGACACCGGACGTACAAAGTATGCTTCCAGTTCTTTGCTTTACCGGTTCAGCATACCAGAGGTTTGAACGATTCGCGCACAGGAGCTGGTTTATCCATCGTTCCTGTCGGCAAATTCAAGAAACTCAACAGGTGCTCCGTTCACCCGGACAAACGCGACCCGTACACCGTCAGAGGGGCTGGTGGGTGGGATCAGAAGGTCCTGACCCGCGATAGCGGCTTCCAGGTTGTCTACGACAAATGCAACATGAGGAATGGTTTTCACGATTTCCGGCGTATCCGCATCAGGTTCGAAGCGGATCCATTCGATCCCATACGGGTTGGTGTCATAGGGCACCACGTACAACTTGAGATGGGGCACATGGACCTCACCGGGTCGGGGAATCGTAGTCGGGATTCCCACATGATGATACTGCATCCCGTTGTTTCTGTTCTGCATACGACTGTTCACTCCTTGTCCGGCGTTGCGTACGGTTCACCCATTACCCGTGAAACCGGGAACATACCCGCTTTCAAATAACCGTCAAAAGCGTGCCCTCCGCCGGGACCGAAAATGCCGAACGAAGACGTCGGCTCCAGCAACAGGACAATCAGATCGCGCGCCGACTGGTTGAGATTGATCAGCACATCGCCCGGCAGTATGGTCAGGTTTTCCGAAAGCTTCAACAGATCCAGTTCCGGCATTTCCAACTCTTCTTCCATTCGAGTGGCAACATGAAGAATCCGGTATCGCTCAGCCGGAACGGTCATCGTCTGTTGTACGGTATTCATCGCAATTCCATGACGCTCCAGGAGATTGATCAATGCGATTTCGGACGCAGGCACATGATATGCAACCGGACAGGAAACCGTCTTCTTGATCTGGATACGACCATGAAAGGGCTCAAAGGAGCGTGTTTCGACTTTCCAGTCGTCCAACACCAGTACCGGCAACCGGACAACCGGTTCTGCCGGGTCCACCCCATGGTCCACCCGGACCGGTATCCGTTCATCGGATTGCGGTGTTACCATCATACGCTGCCGTACCTGCCAGACCCCGTTCCGAATTTCATCCGCGTGCGTGGCGATACATCTGAGGAACGCACGCATGACCGCCAGTTGGGCCTTTGTCCGATGCTCCAGGCGATTCGCAGTGTCTCCAAACCGCTTACCTTCCAGGATAAAGGAAAGGGTCCCCAGAATGCCGAATGACTGACGACCGTCATCAATGGCAACGGTTGACCGACGCATGCGATCTCCTTCAAAGGGCGTTCCCACCACATACTCATGAAAGCGGAAATCGCTGCGGGCCATCGTCTGAGTCGTTTCTTTGAGGACAGTGTCACGAGAAAAGCGGTGGATCCAGGGATCAATCGCCGGATTGGTCACCGTTCCCAGCATGGCGTCAGCTTCCCGGATGAATCCATGGGAACGCCACCATCTGCTGATTCCCTGATACTCATGGACATCCAGTGTCACCTCGGGCCGCCATTCACGAAACAGGTCATGCAATGCCCGGGTTTCCGGCTGCGACAGCAGAACGTGATCACGGTTCAGGTCCACGTTGTTCCCGTTCCGCCTCTGGTCTGCTTCCCCACCGTCCGGATTCACCTGCGGAATCAGAATCAGGTCCAGATGATCCAGAATTGCACGGTCCTCACCCAGGAGCGATCCTGCCAGAATCAGGGCGGCTTCTTTTCCGGACGGCTCATTCCCGTGCTGCTGGCAGAAAACCATCACCATGGGCACGTCCTGCCGCCTGTTTCCAAACTGCCCCCGCGAAAACAGAAGCGCCGGAATTTCCTTTCCACCAGCGGATGTTCCAATCATCCGATACGAAACGGACGGATCCGACGATCCGACCAGGCGACAGTATTCAATCATATCCTCATATGGGGTCAACTGTTTGAAGCCGTTCTGTTGAACCGGAGCCGGGTCCAGTGCCCAGGCACCGCATGAACCCATAAGGATCATCAAAAACAGAAAGTATCGCATGTTTACCAACCTCACCGGTCCCCGTCCAGACGGGTCAGGTCCAGGTTATCGCCCGGACGCAGTACACTGAGTGACAGGTTCCGCGCACTCCACAATTGTCCATTTGCCGTTTCAGCACCGGCGCCATGAGGGTCAACCACAACCACCACGCTGTTACCGATCACCGTGGCTTCACCGGCGGGCTTCACCCACAGCGCGGTGCTTTCATCGATACCCACCCCGGGAAGGCCGCTTGCCAGGCAAACGGAAATCAACCGGTTCAGCCGGGAACGGGTGACAAAATGCTGGTCGGTAATAAATGTATCCACAAATCCGAGTCCGGGTTTTGTGATTACACTTCCCCTGATCAGCACATCCCAGTCTCCATCTCCGGTGATCATCACCTCGCTCATGATGGCGGCACCGGCGGAAGTCCCTCCGACAACGGCTCCTTCCCGATACTTCCGGTGCATCGTTTCCAGAGCCTTTGTATGCAGGAAAATACGGGTAAGTTTCCGCTGATCGCCCCCGCCGAAAAAGAACCCCGTGCAACGGTCCAGTTCCACCGATACCTCTTCTTTGTTCGCATCGTCGGGACCGAACACATAAAACGCTTTCGCCTCCGTCACCCCCAGATCGTTGAAACCACGCACATATTTCCGTCCGGCTTTGCGATATTCACTGCTGGCCATGGGAATCACGGCGATTCGGGCGTCCGATCCACCGGCCAGTGTCACGAATGTTTCCATCACCGACCGGGGAATTGAACCTCCGCCAATGATGATCAGATTGCCATCGGGTCGGTCACCGGCCCCCGCACAGAACGTAACGGACAGAAACAGCGCAATCAGGATTGCCCGGCCTTTCATGATTTCCTCCAGTCTGTCATATCCCGGTCCATCCCAGCATCACCGCGCCCGCAAGAATAACCAGCGACAGGCCGATGAAAACAATCTCCAGCGGCAGCAGCCACTTGAACCACTTTTCGAACGGTACCTTGGCCATTGCCAGTGTTCCAACCGTCACACCGGAAGTGGGGATGATCATGTTTGTAAAACCGTCTCCGAACTGATAAGCCAGTACCGCGATCTGACGGCTGAACCCCGCCAGATCCGCCAGGGGTGCAAATAACGGCATGGTCAGCGCCGCCTTGGTCGTCCCGGACGGGATGAAGAAATTCAACACCATCTGTACGCCATATTGCATATATACCGCGATAACGGGTTGGTTTTCACCGGACGCCCGGGCCATTCCATGCAACACGGTATCCATGATGTTGCCGTCTTCCAGAATCACGATGATGCCGCCGGCAAATCCGATAATCAGCGCCGCACTGGCAATGTCCTTTGCCCCGTCAATGAACGCCTCAGCGATTCTGCTGGGCCCGAGACCACCGATTGCGCCAGCCACAATGCCCATGACAAGAAACAGTGCCGCCAGCTCGGTAATGTACCATTTGAGGGCGATGACGCCATAAAACAACATCACAATACCGACCAGCAGTACAACCAGTACGGTTCCGTGGGAACGGGTGAATTCGCCGAATTCCCGGTGCTCCTGGACCAGCGCCTCGCGACGCACCTCGTCCTGTTCAAAGGTGGGACTCAGTTCCGGGTGCTTCTTGACCTTATCCGCATACCGGATAACCCAGATGATG
>DAINNF010000103.1:0-9982 GCA_036736005.1 Acidobacteriota bacterium | reverse complement strand
CGGACCGGCGGGCCTTTTTTCTGCCCCGGGAGGAAGGTTGCGAAATACAGGATCTTATGGTAGTTTACAGTGCCTGCCTGTGATCGGTCCGGTTTTCGCTGTGTCCATCCCCGGGCCGGACAGTTGAATCAAGAATCAAGAGGAATTCCATTTGAACCACAAGCAACACGACAAATCCCGCAAATCCGAACGTCCGGAAAAGCGGAGACGAAGACAATCCGGGAGCGGACAACAGTCCACACCGACGGTACACAAACGACCTGTTCGTAACCTGATCCCCGTGGGAGAGTTGGCCAGGCAACGGGAACTGAACCAGGCCACGCCCCTGATCGAACCGGTGGTCAACACCGGAACACCACTGAAAGGCGATCCGCCGCAGAAACCTGCTTCCAAAGCGGACGTGAACGTGAAATCGGAAAACCAGAGTCGACCTTCGCGGCGAAAACGAAAGCCGGCAAAATCCAGAACGGCGGAGACGGTGCAGACTCACAAGGGTCGTTCGCATGGTTCCCGTTCAGTCGAAAAGAAACCGCCCGTGCCGCGTCTGGTCACCCGTCCTGCGCGAGACAGACGTCCCGAATCGAAGACACATCAAAAGTCCGAAAGAGCGGCTTACGGAGCGTTTGAACGCCTGATCGAGCCGCTTCAGCGGGCATTGTCCGACACGGGATATGAAACGCCGACGCCCATTCAGGAACAGTCGATCCCTCATCTGCTGGAGGGAAAGGATATCCTGGGTTGTGCCCAGACCGGAACGGGTAAGACCGCCGCTTTTACATTGCCCATTCTTCAGTTCCTGTATCAGAACGGAAGACGGCCGGTCAAGGGCAAACCACGGGTACTGATCCTGGCTCCCACCCGTGAACTGGCGGCCCAGATTGACGACAGTGTGCGGACCTACGGAAAACACATGCGGGTATTTCATACGGTCATCTTCGGTGGTGTAAGCCAGGTACCGCAGGTGAAGAAATTGCAGCAGGGCCTGGATATTCTGGTGGCTACTCCCGGACGGTTGCTGGACCTGATGCAGCAGGGGCACCTGAGTCTGGACGGGGTCGAAGTGTTCGTACTGGATGAAGCGGACCGGATGCTGGATATGGGTTTCCTGCCGGACATCCGGAAGGTGATCGCAAAATTGCCGGACAAACGCCATTCGCTGTTTTTTTCCGCAACCCTGCCGGACGAAGTACTGAAGCTGGCCCACACACTGGTCCGAAACCCTGTCGAAATCACCATTACACCGGATCAGCCAACGGTAGAGAAAATTGATCAGAAGGTCATGTTTGTGGGAAAGCGGCAGAAGACCAAACTGCTGATCAAGCTTCTGGAAGAGGAATCACTGGACAAAGTGATTGTGTTTACCCGGATGAAGTTCATGGCCAATCGGGTGGCGGACAAACTGAACCGTTCCGGAATCAAAGCCATGCCCATTCACGGAAACAAGAGTCAGACGGCCCGGACCAACGCACTGGATGCGTTCAAGCGGGGGGATGTCCGGGTGCTCGTGGCCACGGACATTGCGGCTCGCGGGATTGACGTGGACAACATTACCCATGTGATCAACTATGACCTGCCCAACGAAGCTGAGACATACGTGCACCGGATCGGCCGTACCGCCCGTGCCGGGGCCGAAGGAGATGCGGTGTCATTCTGCAGCGTCGAAGAACGGGGATATCTGCGGGACATCGAGAAACTGATCCGTCAGAAAATTCCGGTGGACCGGGATCATCCTTTCCACGGAAAGGAAGAACCTGCCGACCCATCGGACGACAGCAAAGGCCGGAACCGTCGTCGCCGCCCCGGCCCCAGACGCCGCTAGTCTCCAGGAGCTTATGGTACACTCAGGGAAACCATAATCGTCCGGAGGGCCCGATGGCGGTCACCAAACATGACATTGAGTGGCTGGTTCAGACACTGGAACTCCATGAACAGAAGCTGCCGACAGACCTGGTTGATGAAGCCAGAGGTCTCATTGCACAAAGCCGCTACCGGAAATCCGTTTGCGTGATCCATCCGGTGGATGAAACCGACTATCTTCAGTTGCGTCGGGCCATTCTGCGCCAGATGAATGCCGGATAATTTCACTCTTTGAAACTTCGCAGGCAGCAAGCCTGTATCTCTGCGTGTAAGTTCCAATTTGCAGGGAGGTTTTTCATGAAGAAATTGATGATCGTAGCCGGCGTTCTGTTTGTGGTGGCCGGTGTACGGGGATTGGCGGACGACGGCAGGACATACAATTACAGTTTTGAAGTCAATCCGGCAAAGGCGGCAGTCAAGTATCAGGGCGTGGATGCCCACATTGATATCCAGTCCCATGACGCGAAAACAGTTGAATTTGTTTTTGAGAAAAAGCTGCTTGTTGATGTGGATGAGCGCCAGCAGGAGTGGTTCGACGGAATCCATCCGGAAGTCAACAAGGACGGGGACTCGATCACAATCGAGATCAAGTATCCCAAGAATAAACGGGGCGGATGGTTCAGCAGCGGGTTTCACACTCCCCGGATGGAATTGAAGGCAACACTGACGGTGCCCCGGACCTGTGGTTTGAACATCCATGTGGTGGACGGCGACATTCGCGGTGAAGCTGTAAAGGGGAATCAGCAGTACCATTCTGTGGACGGGGACATTGAACTGAAAGGTTGCGAGGGCGATCTCACCGTCAAACTGGTCGACGGAGATGCCCGGTTGTTGACCTGTGCGGGGAAGCTGGATGCCCGGACCGTTGACGGTGATCTTTCACTGAATGGCGCTTTTCAGCAGGTCGATTGCCAGTCCACAGACGGCGACGTGCGGCTTGTGGTGCAGGGGATTGACGGGATGAACGGCGCCTGGACAATCCGTTCGGTGGACGGTGATGTGGAACTCGTCCTGCCGGTGCATCTCAATTGTGAACTGAAGGCCACTTCCATGGATGGTGATGTGGAGTTGGACGGATTCGATCAGGTTACGGTACACAAGAAGAAACGCAGTAAGCTTCTGGCTACACTGGGTGAAGGCGGTTCTGTTATCAGCATTTCCAGTATAGACGGAGATGTGACTGTTACCGGCCGCTGAAATTTCGATTGCGAGTTGAAGAGGACCGGCCCGTCTGCAATGGCGGGCCGGTTTTTTTGCCGGGACCTGCTGATCCGGCCGTAATCGGGTTTTTCCCGGGCGTGTCAATCGCGGACTTGATCGCATGAAAACGGCTGCTACAATCGAGTAAACATGACGTTCACAACACGACGGAGGGCAAGCGTGCAGACAGCTCAGAATCAGACTCCTGCAGTACCTGAGTCCCCTGCCGGTCATCTTCCACTGACAGATAAAACGCTTGGAATGGGACAGGGAATCTGGCGCACATTTCAGGCGTGCATCCGGCATCCGCTGGATGTCTTCAGTCAGCCCGGTTATGACAGATCCATGAGCCGGTTTTTCCTGTATGCCTTCTGTATGCGGATCGCTGCGGTCATACTGGCCCTGGAGGTGCGTTGGATGGTGGCCGGGATTCCCATGACCGCTTTTCTTCTGGGTGGTGCTGTTGTGGATATCCTGCTGGAACTGTTTTTGCTGCCGGTGTTTGTATATATCGGATTGCGTACGATCGGGACAGGAGGCATTCGATTTCGGGAGACATTCAATATCATTTCCCTGACGAAGACGGCGGCCATTCTTATCCCGGTTCCATTGATCGGCTGGCAACTGTACACGATTGTGATGCTGCTGTGGAGTATTCCGGCTTTGACCCGGGGCCATCGTATCACCCTGTGGCGCAGCGTGCTGGCGGTGCTGTTCCCTGTTGTCCTGATCGTGGCCGTTCTGTCGGCGGTCCTGTTTCTCAACGGGTTGCGGTAAGGACAGGTTTGCGAACGGAATTCTCCACATTCACACGGGGCAGACTGGAACTGAGTGTGGTTTTTCCCGTACAATAGAGTCAGGTCTCATTGAGCTTCTCTCGGCTGGTCATGATTACAGGATCGGGCAGGGAGGCAAATCTTTATTTTAATCTGGAGGATAGGATGAAACGGATTCTGGCAATCGTTTCGCTGGCGGCACTGATCGGCTGTCAGGGAACTGGACCGGCAGAGGCACCGGAAGCCACGGCAGTAACGGTTCAGGACAACCTGACTCAGGTCATGAAGGCTGCCGGTGAAGCAGACAAACTGGTCCTGGTTGATGTGTATTCGGATACGTGAGGCGCCTGCAAAGAGTTAGACCGGGCGGTCTTCAAGGTAGACGAGAAAAAGGCACAGATCGATGAGAAGTTCGTGTTTACAAAGGTAAACGGTAATAAAGATGAGGGGGCCAAGGACTTCCGCAAGGATCGCGCGGTTCGCGGCTACCCGACCGTGTTGATTCTGAAGCCGGACGGAACGGAAGTGGACCGGATCGTCGGGTTCGGGGGTGACGGCGATGCGTATGTGGACAAATTGAAAGCGTACGCAGCCGGCGAGAACACCTTCCTGGCATTATCCGGCAAACTGGAAGAGAATCCGGAAGATCTGGATCTTCAGTTGGCAATGGCGCAGAAACGGGTGGACCGGTACGAATACGATCTGGCCAAACCGCATTTTGAAAAGGTCCTGGAACTGGATCCGGATAACAAAACAGGTCACGCAGAAGAGGCGAAGTTCTTTGTTGCGCTGGTGAATGCACAAGGCGGACAGGTGGGTGACCTGGAAGCAATTCTGAAAGAAACCGAAAACGAAACCTATCTGAAAATGGGATACGGGCAGTTGATCCGGTACTACTTGAAGAATGAGCAACCGGATAAGGTGGTTGAGACCTTTGAAGTACTGTTGAAACAGTCCCCCGAAGACGCGGGATTGATGAACCAGTATGCGTGGATTGTCTACAAGAACAAGTGGTCCGATCATTATGAACGGGCAATTGAAGTGGCGCAGAAAGCAGTGGACGTGAAACCGGATGATCCCGCGATCTGGGATACGTTGGCATGGCTGTATGTGGAAAACGGGAACAAGGAAAAGGCGATTGCGGCAATGGAGAAAGCCGTCGCGCTGGACCCGGAGTACGGAGAAGCGCTGGACAAGATCAAAGGCGGCACGTCCTGATGATTGGATAGATGAAATGACGCAGAAAAGGCCGGGGAAACCCGGTCTTTTTTTCAGCCGATGTGCAGTTCGGAAGGTACGGAACGGACCCCGTCCGGACGTCTGTTCTGTTCCGGGGTCAGCGAGTGATACGTTTGACGGATAGCCGTCTGCACGAGGTCACAGATGTCCTTCCTGGTGTCTCCACACCCCGGATAGACAGCAGGGAGTACGTGCAGTTGTGTCTGAATCCGTGATACCCGGAACAGACTGAGAAAATGGGGAAGAAAGGACATGCTGCCATACCAGCAGACACGGTCCCGGTTGATGTCACCGAATGGTTGATCATTGATTTTACTGTATGCCAGGGCGAACGGTTGAACCGGAACATGTGCATCCAGTGCGGACTGAATCAGGGAACGCTTGAAGGGGAGCACGCTCTGTCCATCGGAGGATGTTCCTTCCGGATACAGGGTGACCCGGAACCCCTGCTGCAAAGCATTGGCAATGGTGGCGATTTCCCCGTCGATGTTGTCCCGGTTCCGCCGCTCGATAAACAACGACCCGCCCATCTCTGCCAACAGTCCGAGAACGGGAGTGTGTTTGACTTCCATGCTGGTGATGAACAGGCCGGGGAAATGGGCAGCCATGACCAGGATGTCGAGATAGGAAAGATGGTTGCAAACGAACAGGGCTGCGTCTGGAACAGATTCCGCCCCCTGTCCGTTGATGTTGACGTTGATACGCAGAACACGAAGTGCAAGTGATGAGAAGAAACTGGTGATTTGCCTGTGATAGACCCGTCTTCCTGTTTCCGACCGGAACACCAGTCGACCTGAAAAGGATGCAACCAGAAAGGCAAGGATCAACAGCGGCATGATGATGACGCGAAGCAGGGCCATTAACATGTACTGAACTTCTTTCCGATATCCCGATTGATCTGGTCCAGGTCCAGAACGGTGAGAAAATCAATGCATTTGAACGCTTTGTCCAGTGCCGGCTCTCCACAGATTCCCGCACCGCATTTCAGGTAGAACTGGAGCAGCGGAGGAATGTGGTCGGCCACTTCCTTATCGGACCATGCCGGTATGTTCCGGTGCAGATTTTTTACACGAAAGGCCTTTCGGGGTCGGACGTCATTCAATCCCGGGAACCGATGATGGGTCGTCAAGTACCGGTAGAGTGCACCGATTTCTTCCGGATCGACGGTCTTGACACTGGAGCATCCGAAGAGATACCGGCAACCGGTTTCCTGCATGTATGCCAGCACGCCCTTCCACATCAGCGTCAGGGTGATTCCATTCCGGTAGCCGTTCTTCACACAGGCGCGGCCCAACTCCAGTTTATGACCCGGAAGATTTCGGACCGAATCGAAGTGGAATTCCGTTTCGGTGTAGAAATCGGTTGAAAAGGTGGAGGCATTCAGCCGGTAGGTGCCGACCATCTCATTTGTTCGGTTGTCGACGATAACCAGATGATCACAGAAGAAATCAAACCGGTCTACATCAAGCTGAAAGATCTTCCGCCTGTTCAGGAGTTCCCGGTAGAAGACATCATGACGAAGTTTCAAGACCCGAGCCAGTTCGGTTCCGTTCTCGACCGTTTTTACGGTGAAACGGCGTGTCTGAATGTGGACAGATGCCCGGCGGGTATATCGCCTGATTCTGCGCATTCCCGGGTGCAGCCGTTGCACGGGACCGGCCACTACCCGGCTGATCCGATCCAGCAGGCTGTCCTGAGGTTGAGCAACGACGTTCATGCCGTCTTCTCCGGCGAGAACAGACGGGGAAGGAATGTATTGCCGATGGACTTGTCTACCAGATAACGTTCACTGTTTTCCCAGATCCGCCACGCAACAAATAGCGCGAACAGCACAAACCCCATCCAGATGGTCTGGAGGATATCAATCAGATTGAATCGCATGTGAACCTCCTTGTCAGGTTACCGGACGCCAGCACTTCCGGACCTGTCCATCGTGGACCTTCTGTGTAAACAGGTAGTGAACGGTGCGTAAGAAAACCGTCAAAGAGTCGATTGGTAGCGCTGTGACCGGGGGGTGTGAAATGATAAGATGCTCAGGACGCAGTGTTCCGTGGAGGTTGCCGTTGAGCAAACGTTCCGATTCCGGATTTCAGACGGGGAGTGTCAGTCTGATTTCGGTCGCACATATGGTGCATGACACCTATTCTTCATTTCTTGCGCCCATGTTGCCGCTGCTGATTGACAAGCTGGGCATCAGCTATGCGCTGGCTGGTCTGTTGACGGTTGCCCAGCGGGCACCTTCCATGTTCAATCCGCTGCTGGGATTGATTGCGGATCGCATCCGTATGCGCTACCTGCTGATTCTGGCACCTGCCATTACGGCGGTCAGTATGTCGTTGCTGGGGATGGCGCCGGACTACGGTACGTTGCTGGTTCTGTTATTGGCCATGGGTGTGGGCAGCATGTTCTTCCATGTACCCGGGCCGGTGATGATCCGGGAGGTTTCCGGCAAACGGGTGGGTCTCGGCATGAGCTTTTTCATGCTGGGCGGGGAAGCGGCCCGGACCATCGGACCATTGGTAATACTGGCGGCCATATCCTGGTGGGGCCTGGAAGGGACCTGGCGATTGATTCCCTTCGGTTTGGGTGCATCCCTGATTCTCTTTTTCCGGTTTCGACGACTTTCTGTTCATGTGGACAGGGTTCGGACGGCAAGTCCCGGACCATTGGGTCAGGCCATGAAACGGTTGATGCCGTTTCTGACCATATTGGCCGGGTTCACTATCTGTCGTGCTTTCATGAAATCCGCACTCACCATTTTCCTTCCGGCTTTCTTGACCGGTCGGGGGGAGAACCTCTGGTTTGCGGGAGTCTCTCTGTCCGCACTTGAACTGACCGGAGCTGTGGGCACGTTTCTGGGTGGGGACTTGTCGGACCGCATCGGCAGACGATCGACATTGCTGCTGGTCAGTGTTCTGTCTCCACTGCTCGGCTGGGCTTTCCTGCTTTCTTCCGGATACCTGTCCATCGGCATTCTGCTGGTGCTCGGCTTTTTCCTGTTTTCGGGCGGTCCGGTGGTACTGGCGCTGGTTCAGGATGTCCACTGTGAACGGCCGGCATTTCTCAACAGTATTTACATGACACTCAATTTCGTGGGAACGTCACTGACCGCGCTGGCAGTGGGGTGGGCGTCCGACCGTTTCGGTATGGAATTGACATTCCGTTGGGCATTCGCCCTCTCCCTACTGGCCATTCCGTTTGTCTGGGCATTGTCGGACCGGCATCTGTTGAAGGAATTACCGTCCGACACCAGAACTGAGTGAGGCTTGTCCTGCAGACCGGCGAAAGCCCGGTATTCAGGAATCCTGCGTTCGGGATCGTTTCAGGCCGATTATACCCCGGATGTTCATGACGATGGAAAGCAGCGCCAGACTGACGCCCAGGCCGATGCAGAACCCTTCCCAGAACCGGTGACTGGCAATTTCCATCAGGATTTGAGGGATGCCCCCATCCCGGTGCAGATAGTATCCCGTCCACAGAATGATCAGGGACGCAATCATGGAGAACTGGCCGGTTGCCAGCATTTTTCTATGGTCGTTGTCGGTCCATCTTCTCAGCAGCATCTTGTGTCCTCCTGTTTCAGTTGGTCAGCCGGTAATAAATGGTTGCGCCGACCTTGGCAACAACCATGATGCCCAGCAGGGCCAGCAGGTCGTACCGGATGATGTCCGCCTGGATCAGTTCATAGTAGTAGTAGCCCCCCATGGCGATTGCGGTAACGACTGCAGCAAAACGCGTGGCTTTCAGGCGGTGCAGAACAAAACGTTCATCAAACAGATTGCTGAACATGCCCATATGATTCAATCTCCTTTCTGTTTAAACAGCTCATCGGTTGAGCAGCCGAAATAGGCGGACAGACTGAGCGCCAGCGGCAGGGAAGGAATGTACTGTCCCTTCTCGATCGAGATGATACTCTGGCGGGACACACCGACTGCCCGTGCCAGTTCCTCCTGCGTGATACCGGCGTTGGTCCTGTACGTCCGTACATGGTTGATAATCTCTGATTTCATACTGGCCTCCACAGCGACTGAACGTAAAGTAAGCTTTACATAAAAAAATATAGGACCGTTTGATTGAAATGTCAAGCAAACTTTACAAAATATCGGGAGAACGTATCCGGATAACCATGATAAGCTGGTACTGTTCCCCTCAGGTGGGATTGGCCGGTATGGAACACAGCCATGGAATTGAACGTACAATCCGGCAGTGGCTGTGGACCAGACATGCAGGGGGTATCGTGAAAATAGCCAGACAGTTGAGATTGATTACGGATGTCCGGTTTCTGATTGGAACGGTGGTTCTGGGTGGGCATTCGTTCGCTTTCGGTTCGCAGATTCCCTTGCCCGTGGGGTTACCCCGGGAAGAAGCGATGTCCTGGATTCTGCTGCGGTCCATTGCACTGGTGGCAGGCCTGTTTTTCCTCTTCTGCGGTTCAAGAGTTTACCGGTTGCTGTTTACCGCGTACTTTCTGTTGTTGGGATTTGCGGTCCTCTTTCCCAGGCTTGCCCAGTTTTCCTACCTGATTGCTCTGGGAGGTGTTCTCGTTCTGTATCTCCTGCTCAGTGCAATTCACCTGGTATGGCCCCGATTGACCACCGGTCTGGCCATGGTCTGGATTCTGCCTGCCCTGTATGTGTATTTTATGGTGGACAGTGGTTCATTTGAATGGAACCGCATACTTATGTTGGGATTGGCTCTTTTCGGTCTGGTTTTCGGGACGGCCTTTCCGCGGGTGAGCCGAATCCCTGTTTCGGTTGCGCTGGGCCTTGTATTGTTGATGTTTTCCGCACCCATTGAATTGTCGTTCTTCTCCGTAATGGCGGCTGCGGCCGGTGGACTTCTGGTTCAGTCCATTGATTTTTTTGCCATTCGTGGTGTTCACCGTGAATGGAGGGATACCTGGAAACAAC
>DAINNF010000102.1:0-10007 GCA_036736005.1 Acidobacteriota bacterium | reverse complement strand
ATGAACTCCAGCGTTTTGTCTCCCAGCGAGAGCGTTTCGCGGTCCGCTACTGTTATGAACTTGTCTTCGGTGATATGCAGATGATCAATCAGCATGTCCCTGCATTTTGCATTGGTGACGACCCGGGCTTCGGGGAAGTGGTTCAGCAGGGCCGGTATCGAACCCGAATGGTCCTGTTCCGCATGGTTCGAGATGATATAGTCGATATGGCTGATCTGCGCTTCCTGCAGGTTATGCATCAGGATGTGTTCTTTGGTGGGATCCACCGAATCAATGAGGGCGGTCTTTTCCGAACCCTTGACAATGTATGCATTGTAGCTGGTTCCGTCCGGCAGGTGCACCAGCTCATCGAACAGTTCTCGGTCCCAGTCAATCGCACCCACTTCCAGGATGCGGTCCTTCAATTTTCTGACGGCCATATTTCCTCCGTCTCCGGAATCCCTTTCGCGGAAATCCGATCGATTGGTATATTCAGGTTTCAGGAATGTTTGGAAACCGGCGGACACTGTTCGAATAGTGCCCGCCGGATGAGGTTCAGATCAGTCTTCGTAGACGGAGAAGTCTTCCTTGCCTACGCCGCAGAGCGGACAAACCCAATCATCCGGGATATTCTCGAAAGACGTGCCCGGATCCACACCGTTGTCCGGATCACCGGTTTCGGGATCGTAAATGTAGCCGCAGACATCGCAAATGTACTTCTTCATCATTTCCTCCGTATCTCCTCCCCGCTTTCGGGGGTGATTGCAATCCATTCTACCAGAATCTGAGAGCGGCTTCTCCAATCCGGTCCTGACGGTTGCTCAGGATTCCGATTGCTGCAGTTCTTCCCACACCGCCATGCACCGGCGAATGTGCGGGATGGTGATGGACCCGCCGACGGCCAGGCCGATGGTGACCGCTTCTTCAAACTGGGATGTGGTAACCCCTTCTTCATGACATCGGATTGTATGATAGGTAATGCAGTCGTCGCAACGCAAAACCAGTGACGCAACAAATCCGAGGAGTTCCTTGGTCTGGACAGGCAGCTCTCCTTCCCGGTAAACCGCGCTGTCCAGCGAGTAAAACCGCTTCAGGTTCTTCCCGGCAACCTTCAGAACCGTTTCGTTGAGCGATTCCCGTTCCCGTTTAAACCGGTCGACCCGACTTTCCTTCATCGGTCAGGCGTCTCCGCCTTCCGGTGCACGCCGTCCCAGTTCACGATCCAGCATGAACAAACCGTTCTTGTGGTCTCCCACCATCTTCAGGGTTTCCACGATTTCATCCACAGATGCTTCTTCTTCCACCTGTTCGTCTACAAACCACTGGAGGAAAGACTGGGATGCAAAATCGCTTTCCTCTATGGCCAGCTTCATCAGACCGTTGATACAGCCCGTTATATGCTGCTCATGTTTGTAGGCAGCTTCGAATGCGGCCAGTGGTGTTTCCCAGCTGGTCTCCGGTGCACCGATCGCGTCCAGCAGAACTTTGCCGCCGCGGTCATTGACATATTCATAGATTTTCATGGCATGGGCCACTTCTTCCTGATACTGCATTTCCATCCAGTGGGCGAACCCATTGAAATTCTGTGTCTTGAAATGGGCGGCCATGGACAGATACAGGTATGCCGATTCAAATTCTTCGTTGATCTGTTTATTCAGGGCGTCTTCCATTTTCTTGGTGAGCATGGATAACCTCCTTCTCAGGTTTCTATTACGCTCAGTTCTCCTGGAGGACGACGTCGTCATACTCCGTTTCGAACTTCAGTTTATGTTTGGCTTCTTCCTGGGCCAGGCGAAGCAGAATGTCGCGAATCCGGTCTTCTTCCGCAAGCTCCGCCAGGGAAGAATAGAGCAGATACGCTTCCTTTTCCGCTTTCATGGCCACGACCAGGGCTTCCTTGTAACTCATATCCGGACTGGGTGTTTCGTCTGCCTTGATGGTTTCCAGAATTTTCAGATCCGGTATCTTCTCGTCCAGCGGCTTCAGTTCCCCACCCTTCTTCAGGTCCTCCAGGATGGCCTTGTGCCGCATCTCTTCCTTTGCGAAATCACTGAATGTGCGTGCCATCCATGGACGCTCCATCCGTTTGGCAAGGCCTCTATAGAATTCGGCTGCGCGGATTTCTTCAGAAATGGCAAAATCGAGCAGTTGGTCGGCGTTGGAAAATTTCATACGTCCCCCTGTTTCATCTCATTCATTCGATTTAATTCGGTTATCCGAATGGCTGCTTTTGAAAAACCTCATTCCATTCTAAATGGCTGAGCAGTGGTTTTCAACAAAGAGACAACTCAGCAGGCCTTTCACTGGCGCTGGCATGCCGGGCAGATCCCCAGCAGTTCCACGTTGCAGTCGAGGATTTCATAGCTGGTTTCCTCTACCTGAGCCGGTTCAATGCGGGGCAACCGGGCTTCCAGATCGTCGATCTTCCCGCAGCGGACACATTTGATATGGTCATGGCGGCTGGTATCTCCGTCGAAACGCTTCTGCTTGCCGGCGGTTTCCAGTTTCCGGATCAATCCCTGCTCGTTCAGCAGTTCCAGATTTCGGTAAACCGTTCCAAGAGAAATTCTGGGCAGCTTCTTGCGGACAATGCCGAACACTTCATCCGCAGTGGGATGGGTTTTCAGCCGCTGGAGTGTTTCCAGGATCAGTTTCCGTTGTCTTGTCATCCGATGTTGCTTTTCCATCCGTTCCTCCAATATCAGGAATCATTCCTATTCCAATATCAGTGTAAGTTCCGGGGAGCGGATTGTCAAGAGATTGTCGCCGGATTAACCGGACTGGAGGGGAAGAATGACAGAGAATGTTGTTCCCTTTCCGGGTGTACTGTCCACTTTGATTCCGCCACCGTGGGCCTGGATAAAGCGCTGCGCGATGGACAGCCCCAGTCCGGTGCCACCTTTCCGTTGGGATTGAAACGCCACAAAGATTTCATTCATCAGTTCCGGGGTCATACCCGGTCCATTGTCGGAAATCCGGATCACCACCAGGTCGCGGAGCTGTTTCAACTCCACCTGAATATGGCCGTCTTCCTGGAGAATCTGGATATCATTCAGAAGAATGTTTAACAGGGATTGGCGTAACTTCGCCGGATCTCCCAGAACAGGAATCTGTTCATCCTGAATATCAAGGCTGATTTGCACAGACCGTTCCGCTGCCTGAGGTCTCAGGAACAGGATCAGTTCGTTCAGAAAGGATACCAGTTCAATGTTTTCGGTTTTCAGGTCAATCGGTCTGGCATAGGTCAGGAAGTTTGTCATGAGGCTGTTCAGCCGGTTGATCTCGTAATCGATCAGACGGAACGTTTCGTTTAATGTCTCCCGGTTTGCCGTATCCTGAACGACGTCTTCCAGATCCTCCTGCATCAGCTGCATGTTAATTTTGATGGAATTCAACGGGTTTCGAATCTCGTGGGCCAGACCGCTTGCCAGAATACCGGCTTCACTCAGGTCCGCTTGTTCCTGCCGATGGCGCTTGAGACGCCGAAGCCATAACGCCTGCATGATGATAATGCCGGTCAACGCCGCGATAACCGCAAGCCCGACCCAGATCATTATGCCCCCGTTCCGGAAGATGCCGAATGGACCAGGTATGCTCGGATAAACGGGTCCAGATCACCATCCAGCACCGGGTCCACGTTTCCGGTTTCGTGATCGGTCCTGTGGTCTTTGATCATGCGGTAAGGATGGAGTACGTAGGAACGGATCTGACTTCCCCAGCTGATTTCCTTTTTCTCACCGGCCAGTTCTTCCTGTTCCTTCTGCTGCTTTTCCACTTCCAGTTCATACAGTCGGGACTTCAGCACCTTCATGGCAACGTCCCGGTTCTTGATCTGGGAACGTTCATTCTGGCAGCAGACCACCACGCCGGTCGGAAGATGGGTGATGCGCACAGCGGAATCGGTAGTGTTGACATGTTGACCGCCGGCACCGCTGGACCGGTAGGTGTCGATTCGCAGGTCTTTCTCATTGATCTCGATGTCGATATCATCATCCAGTTCCGGAACGGCCAGTACCGAGGCAAACGATGTGTGTCGCCTGCTGTTGGCGTCAAACGGGCTGATGCGGACCAACCGGTGTACACCGGACTCCGCCTTCAGGTATCCATATGCATAGTTTCCCTCGACGAGCAGTGTTGCACTCTTCAACCCCGCTTCATCACCCGGTTGATAATCAAGAACTTCCATCTTGAAACCCTTCTTTTCAATATAGCGGGTGTACATGCGATACAGCATTTCCGCCCAGTCCTGGGATTCAGTCCCACCGGAGCCGGAATGGATGGTCAGGATGGCATTGTTGGCATCATGGCGGCCGCCCAGAATCATTTTCAGTTCCGCATCATCCACCAGACCTTGGAGTTGCTGAATCTGACGGATCAGGTCGGTTTTGACATCTTCTCCTTCTCCCATCAGCTCCTGGAGAACCTCCACCTCTTCAGCGGTGGTGGTCAGGTTTTCAGCCAGTTCAATCTGTTCCTTCAGGCGGGCGATGGTCTTCAGGGTTTTCTGGGCCTGTTCGTTATCGTTCCAGAAGTCGGGGTCTGAGGTTCCCGCTTCCAGCTTGGCTACCTTCTGTTCTTTCCTTTCCGGGTCAAAGATAACTCCGGATCGGGGGGATACGGTCTTTGAGACTGTTCAGAATGTCCAATGCGATGTCCAGTTCCATGTGGGGTACTCCTTTCGCGGATGCGTTCGTTCCGGCAACATCTTACCGGAACTTCCCGACAGTTGACAAGGCAGAAGAAAACCGCCGTCCGGAAACCGGACGGCGGTTCGGGATTCGGCAGCCGGTGCGGTTATTGTTTTTCTTCGGAGAAGGTCACGGCGAACTTGGCCCCCTGCTCCGTCTGTTCAATCGAAATAATCACGCTGCGTGAGCTGTCCGGATGGGTGGCCCGAATGGTTACGGCATTCTTGCCGTCCAGCTGCCAGCGGTCCGTCTGGGACTGGAATCCGGCATCTTTCAACGCTTCGGAGAAATAGGATTCAATGTCGGCAATCGAATCTGTCGTTTCCATGGAGTAGCCGCCGGTTGTACCTTTGTCCGCCGACATAACCCCCACATTTTCCGGTTTCCGGTCTTTGTAGACCGGGATCCAGGAGGGCAATTTGGCAGCGTCCCCTCCGGACATCTCGAAGTCACCTTCACTGGACTCCACTTTGAAAGTGCCCGATCCGGATTCATCCGAATCCACGGAGATGCTGGCTGATTTTCCCGAATCGTCAAAGAAAGTCAGTTTGCCTTCCTGAACATCTTTCAGGTCAACCGTAACGGTTTCCCCGGTCTTGGTATTCCGGAAGGTGATTTTCTGTGAGTCTTCGTCGGTATTCACGACTTCGATTTCCGGGTTCAGTTTTGCGATCATCTTGGCGGTGGCGGCTGTCGGGTGTTCCTGCATTTCTTTCAGGTCAAAGCCAATTACTTCTTTTGCCTTGTTCCAGCCATACCAGACCACACCAACCGTACCCAGAATACCTACAATCAGTACAACAGCGCAACCAATCAGAATACATCCCCAGGGGGATTTTTTCTTCGGAGGCTGTCCGTCCGGGGACTGCGGTGGTGGCGGGGGAGGGGGATACTGTCCATTGGTCATATTGGTCTCCTTTCGGTGCCGGGGCACCATATCGTCAAGTTGGAATTACCTGGACGAAATTATACCGTTCCGTTGCGGGACGGGCAAGGCCTTCGTCATGAAGAATGCTGTGTCAGATTGGATCTTCCCGTCAATTCCGTGAGCGTGATTCGAATAATGGCAACGCCATTCAACGCCTTTTCCGGAATACCTTCCGCGTTACCGCCATACTGTGCCATGATGGCGGCAAACCCGTTCCGTTTTTCTTCTGCATCCGAAACA
Organism: Acidobacteriota bacterium; assembly: GCA_036736005.1. GTDB lineage: Bacteria > Acidobacteriota > Holophagae > Thermotomaculales > Thermotomaculaceae > DAINNF01. The sequence goes on along the minus strand of DAINNF010000102.1, from coordinate 4,172 downwards.
ATCTCAGCTGTTCCTCGGCCAATGACACTCTCAAACCGCATGGTCCAGCCACATGGTAGTGTGGCCGTCTGCAGTTCATGTTCGATGTCCATCTCCACGCAGACCATGGGTGACGCGCGCAACTGTTCCAGTTTCTGACTGCCCGGACTGGTGTGAAAGTACAGGTAGGGGTCACGGAAACCGAAATTCATCGGGATGATATGGGGAGCGCCGTGGACGATCAACCCGATCCGGCACACGGTCGCCCGGCGGATAATGTCGTGAATTCGTTCCTGATCCCGGATAATTTTGTCTGCTTTTGCCATGCTCACCTCATCCGTTCTTGCGTCGATTATCTCTCCACGGGGTTCCGGAAAAGAATCCGGCCGTTCACAATGGTTAACAGTGCAGTCGCCTCTGGAATGCGGTCTGGAGGACAGGTGAGCAGATCCGCATCCATTACGGTCAGGTCCGCCAGCATACCTGTCCGGATCACACCCAGTTCTCCTTCTTCAAAAGCGGCAATTGCCGCCCAGCTTGTGAATCCCTTCAGCGCTTCCAGGCGGCTCATCCGCTGGTTTGGATACCACCCGCCCTCCGGATGACCATCCAGGTCCTGGCGGGTTATGGCGGCATATATACCAAGCATGGGATTGGGTGATTCAACCGGGAAATCCGATCCGCAGGGGATTATCGTGCCGGTATCCAACAGACTGCGCCAGGCGTATGCACCCTGTAACCGGTTTTCTCCAAGGCGGTCCCCCGCCCAGGGCATGTCCGACGTCGCGTGGGTGGGCTGCATGGACGGTATAACGCCAAGTTCATGGAAACGGGGGATATCTTCAGGCGACAGAATCTGTGCGTGTTCAATCCGGAACCGGTGGTCCAGGTTGTCATGTCCTTGCAGCGCTTCCTGATATGCATCCAGTACAAGCCGGTTTGCGCGGTCGCCGATCGCATGGGTGCAGATCTGGAAGTCCGCTTCAACAGCGGCTCGGGCCAACTGCGCCATCCGGTCGGCCGGTGTCACCAGCAGGCCGGTGTTTCCGGGGTCATCCGAATAGGGTTCCAGCAGAGCGGCTCCCCGGGAACCGAGCGCACCATCGGCATACATCTTCAGGCTGCGGACCGTGAGCAGGTTGTCATCGCCGGGGTCAACCCGGTTTTCCCGCATGTAGGCGACGGCGTCCACCGATGCCTCCGGTGCTTCCAGCATGGCATAGACGCGCAGGCCCAGTTTGCCTGCGGCGGCCAACGCCTGATAATCGCGGATGACGAGAGGGGTGATTCCCGCATCATGAACACCAGTCAGTCCCAAGCGCCGGCAGGCGTCCATAGCCCGTTCCAGGCGGTCCCTGCGCTGTTCGGGTCCCGGTTCCGGGATGGCCTGCTGAATCAACAACTCTCCGTTATCAACAAACACACCGGTTGGAGTGCCGGAAGCATCCCGGACAATCCGTCCCCCATCGGGGTCGGCTGTATCCGGGGTGATACCGGCCAGTTCCATGGCGGTTGCGTTGGCCAGCCCTGCATGGCCGTCTACCCGTGTCAGCCAGACCGGATGATCCGGTATGCCCCGGCTCAGTTGTTCATGGGTGGGGAAATTCTTCGTCTCCCAGTCGTTCTGGTCCCATCCGCGTCCCAGAATCCATTGGCCTTTCGGTGTTTTGGCCGCCCGTTCTTTCACCAACCGGATCACGTCTTCATAGGATGACGTACCCACCAGGTCGACATTTTCCAATGCCATACCCAGTCCCATCACATGACAGTGGGCATCCACAAGACCGGGATAAACCCATGCACCGCGCAGGTCTTCCACTTTGGTCTGCAGGCCGATCCAACGGATCACGTCATCGTTGTTTCCGACGAATACAATCCGGTTGCCCTTTACCGCGATGGCTTGGGCGTCAGGAACGGTTTCGTCCATCGTCACCACATGGGCATTCTTCAGCACCAGTGTGGCGGTTTCGTGCGGAGCAGTTGCGCACCCGATGGCGCACAGAAGCATCGCAATGCCTGTCAGATTCGTGAACCATCTCATCATGGCCTCATCTCCTTACTTATATATGGATGGAAGTTATCTGGCATTCCCGTACATCACAAGACCTTCGACTGAACCAGGATAGCCATGGCCACCGCGAACTCCCGTTCATGGGAGATACTGATCGAAATATCTTCCCGCTTCTCCCCGTCAATCCAGACAACAGGGACATCCTGCTCCGGCAATATTTCCACCCGCTGCCAGGTAAGGGAAGGGATCCCGGCGGCCTTGTACACCGCTTCCTTTGCGGCGAAGCGACCGGCCAGGAAAGACAATCCGTCCCGCCGTCTTATCGTCAGTTCCTGTTCGCGGGGGGTCAGAATGCGATTTTCAAACCGTTTCCCGAACCGGTCCACCGCGTCGGAGATCCGATTCAGGGAAACAATGTCTACACCGGACCGGATCATGGCCCCTCCTCCGGGAAAATCTTGCCGGGGTTCAGCAGGTTGTCGGGATCAAACAGGGATTTTACCCGGCGCATGAGCCGCATCTGTTCCTCCGTGAACTGGTATCGCATGAAACGCTGCTTTGCGATTCCGATACCGTGCTCCCCGGATATGGAGCCCCCGATCTCCGTTACATACCCGAACAACTCGTGGAGCGCCGACTCCACCCGGTCCTGGATACCCGTTTCATCCCGGTCGAACATGAAGTTTACATGGATATTGCCGTCACCCGCGTGTCCGAAACACACGATCTGAAGTTCATGCCGATTCCGTAACATGTCCACGTGGCGGAACAGGTCCGGAATCCGCGAGCGGGGCACCACCACGTCTTCGTTCATCTTGGTGTTCCCGAACGTGTTGATGATGGGAGACAGTTTTTTCCTCACGGCCCAGATATGTTCGTTTTCCGCTTCGCCGGCAGCGGTACTGGAATCGATCATGCCATTCTGTTCGCCCACTGCCAGGATCTGCTCCAATTGCGGTTCCAGCGTGCCGCCCGGTCCGTCCACTTCCACCAGGAGTACCGCCCGTGCGGCGGCGTCAATGATTTCTCCGCTTTCCCGCAATGCGGTCAGGCAGCTCTCGTCCATGATCTCCAGGCGGGAGGGAGACAGGCCACCGGCCACAACGGCTGAAATGGTGGCGGCAGCGTCCGTCGCCTGTTGAAACAGGAGCATGGCGCTCCGGGTGGTTTCCGGTTTCGGTATCAGTTTCAGCCAGGCACGGGTAACGATGGCCAGCGTACCTTCGCTGCCCACCAGGAGCCGGGCCATCGGATAACCGGCCACGTCCTTTCTGAGCGGGGATCCGAATGTCATAACGGAACCATCCATTAATACAGCACGGAGGGCCAGTACATAGTCGCCGGTGACCCCATATTTGACGGCCCGCGGTCCGCCCGCGTTTTCCGCAATGTTGCCGCCGATGGTACTGATGTCCTGGCTCGCCGGATCGGGCGGGTAGAACAAGCCCACCGACTCGGCGGTCTGATGAATCTCCGTGGTAATCACCCCCGGTTCCACTTCCGCCACCAGATTGTCCCGGTCGATTTTCAACGATCGCATCCTGGAAAGGTTCAGTACCAGTCCACCTTCCGTGGGCAGGGCGCCTCCCGAGAAACCGCATCCGGCGCCTCTGGGCACGATGGGAATGCCATAGGAGCTGCAGATGGTTACCAGTTGGCGGATCTCTTCTTCCGTCTCCGGTTCTGCCACATATTCGGGCAGATGGAAGGTGTTGGATGCATCATAACTGTTGAGTACACGCCGTTCCGGACTGGTGTGGAAGCGGTCACCCAGCAGGGATGTCAGTTGTCGGACAACGTCTTTGTCTGGATTCGTCATACCACGCTATTATCCGGGACAGGGTAAGCGTTGACAAGCGTGAACCGTCCGCAGCTACAGGCTTTGCCTGTTTTGGATACAAAGAATACAAAGAAATTGGCAATAAATTGAAAATATCGGTTGACACCCCTCGGGCCGTCGGATAGAATTCGTTCTCGTTGCGCAAGTGTGCAACCGGCGAAAGCCACGATCTTTAACTGACTGATAAAACGCTGAGTTTCAAATAAGTCACGCTGAGCACAAATTAAAGGCTTGACAAAAACTACAGGTCGGTTTAGATTATGATTCCCTGTCACAAGGGAGATTTTGGGTCTTTGACAACTGGATAGAGGAGAGAGAGCGGAACCCGCTCAATGTAAATTG
>DAINNF010000101.1:0-10059 GCA_036736005.1 Acidobacteriota bacterium | reverse complement strand
GTCAATATCACAAAAGAATTCCGCAAAGAGATTGATGCATTCAGGCAGGAAGTGTCGGGAAGTTTCGGACGATGAAGAAAGCAGTATTTGTTTTTCTGCTAGTTTGTGGTGGCCTTCAGACCTTGTTTGCCGATGAAGTATCCGACTATCAGATTATCAGAGGTCTGATGCGGGACGGAACCTATGCAATTGCGGTGAGTCGCATGGAGACCTACCTGGATCAGTATCCGGAAGGGGAACATGTACGTGAGGTGCACCAGTTGCTGGTGTCCGCCTGCCTGTCCGCCCGGTTTTACGAACGGGTTCATCGCTATGTGAGCAGTTATGTCGAGCGGTTCTGTGGAACAGAAGAAATTGCGGAAGGCTGCATTGAAGTTGAGGTTCAGAATGCGACCGCCTACTATCTCGAATCCCGGTACAGCGAGGCGGAAGATATTCTGAATGGTCTGGCTAACGGGATGAAGGAACGCAGTGTAGAATTGCGTAAAACCTTTTATCAGCTCTCTGGCGACGTGGCATTCGCCCGGAACCGGTATGATGCTTCGGTTGATGCCTACAATGATTTTCTCAAGATCGGTTTTGACAACGGAGTCCGTTTGAAGCTGGGAATCGCCTATTATCACCAGAAGAAGTATCGGCGTGCTTCCCGCGTGCTGGAAGGACTGGCCGGGGAAGGGTTTGAAGACCCTCAGCTTTACCGGTATCTCGGCCTGATTGCGTTCTCCGATGAGGATTATGCAAAGGCCGAATCTCTTTTTCGACAGGCCGGGCAGGAAACCGACCAGATTTTCAGGGTTCACGCGATGCTGATGATGAACCAGGGAGAGCAGGCATACCAACTGTTCCGTCAGGTGGTCCCGCTGGAGCCGGTATCCCAGGAGGATTTGACCATTTTCCGGATACGGACCGCTGTCGCCAGAATGGATCTGCTGAAGGCACAACAGTTGATCCAGCAGACATCACTCCCGGACGAGCCGGATGTGCTGGGACTGGCACATCAGGTTTACGACCAGCTCAGACAATTTGATCGGGCGGCGGAACTGCTGCACCGGAAAGCCCTCGTTTCTTCCAATCCGGGAAGGGATTTCTATCAGCTGGGTGAGTATGTACTGACCAAACTCGGGGATATGAAGCGGGCCTACCAGTATTATGGTGTCGTGTTGGAGAAGGATCCGGACGGTCCTTACGCTTCCCTCGCCCTGATGAATCGGATCAAGTGTGCTCTTTACATGGGGGATCCGGATGCGGCACTGGCCCAAACGACAAAGTTCCTGTCCGAATATGGTGTCCGTTCTCCAATAACGGATCAGGCTTACCTCATTCTGGGCAAATTGATGCTGCAGCGGGGAACGTACGATGAAGCGGTGAAAAGCTTCGAGAATATTGTGGCCAACTATCCGGAATCGAATTTGCGTCAGGAGGCATCCTATCTGCTGGTGGACAGCTATTTCCGGATGGGCATGTACAAAGATGCAGTCCAGGCCGCAAGTGCCGGTGTGCCCGAACAATACCAGGCGCAGGTGTTGCACATGGCGGGTGTTGCCGCATACCTGGCGGGAGACGATGCACTGGCGGTCCAGCTGCTGGAAAAGCTGAAAACTCTCGATCGGCCGGATTTCCCGACCGGTATTTTTGTGGCGACTCTGGCCCGCGCAGGCCGTCTGGAAGACGCGGTGGCGGCGGCATCAGGCAATGCGGAATACCAGCTCCAGGCTTACCGGATCGCAGGGGACATGGATGGTATGGTGAATGTTGTTGTGTCGGAAGATCCGCAGAACCCGGACCGGTTGTACCGGGTTGCCGGAACTGTGGAGGACACGGCCCTGAAGACACGTCTCTTGACAGCTGCTGTTGAGCTTTCTGATCGGGGAACAACTGTTCATCAACTTGCCTTGATCGAACTGGAGCCTCTCTTGATCGCGGCGGGAGCTTATCGTGAAATGATGGAGCTGGAACCGGCGTTTATTCAGAATGATCCCGCCGGTTTTCACGGTGCACAGGCCATTTTGAAAAAAGCAAGGGCCTACCGGGAAAAGGAGAAACTGGCCAAGGCGGTGTCCATGTATCAGATGGCGGTCAGTCTGTACCCGGATGCACCCGGCAACGATGAGGCGTACTATTTCCTGTTTGAATTTGCACGACCCCAGAAACCGGAATACCTGGAAAAGATTGTTTCCATCTATCCGGACGGTGAATACGGTGCACTGGCGGCTTACAAGCTGGGCCTCCTGCGCTTTCAGGCAGACCGGTTCGGTGAAGCCGTCGGTTTGCTGGAGCAGGCCCTGCAGTCAGACAATCCGGCGATGGATGAACTTCGTTTCGTGATTCACTATTATCTTGGCGTTGCCGAGGAGCGACTGGGCAAGACGGATGCGGCCCTGAATCAGTATCGGCGATATCTGGCGGCACTCCCGGCGGATGCCGGGCAGGTGGACGAACGGGTTCGTATCGGTTTGTTGTTCCAGAAAGAAGAACAGTTTGCCGAGGCACTGGATATTTTCCGTCGGCTGTTGCAGCGGGAAGACATGGGGGAACGGAAGGCAGAGTTGACATACTATGCTGCAGAATGTCTTGAGGGTCTGGGCCGTCTGGATGAGGCACTGCAGGAATATCTGGCCGTCACCTATCTCCATTCCGATGAATTGATGTGGTCGACCACTGCCCGGTTCCGGGCCGCGAGAATCTGTGAACAACTGGAGTATTACGACGATGCGATCAAGTTGTACCGCAAGATTGCGGAATCCCACAAAGGGCAGATCCAGGGCGATTTCGCCCGACGGAAACTGGAGACACTGGAACAGCAGAAGGGCAATGTCACTGAACCGGTTCAACCGCCCGAGTAAATCGGCAAATCGTTTGACAATACATGACTTTTCTCGTATCCTTGGCTGAGAGAAAGTCAGCAGAATGAAAACCCTAGAATCAGTCGGACGCTATAAAATTGAATCGGTGCTGGGCGAAGGGGCAATGGGGGTTGTGTACCGTGCACATGACCCGATCATCAAGCGAACCGTTGCCATCAAGCTGATCAAAATCGACGACAGCATTGCGGAAACCGAGAAGAAGGAATTCTACGAGCGGTTTTACCGGGAAGCGCAGATATCCGGAACGCTGAACCATCCCAATATTGTCGGTATTTATGATATCGGCGAAGAACAGGGCATGCCCTATATTGCGATGGAATATGTGGAGGGCCGGACGCTTTCGGAAATTCTGGCCGAGAACGGACCGTTCGAGATTGAAAACTGTATCAAGATTGTCTCGCAGCTCTCATCAGCGATGGATTATGCGCATCGAAAGGAAATCGTCCATCGGGACATCAAACCCGGCAATATCATGATTGATGAAGATTTCCGGTGCAAGATCATGGATTTCGGGATTGCAAAACTTCAGAATTCTTCATTGACGCAAACGGGTACTTTCCTGGGGACACCCAGCTATTCGTCTCCGGAACAGATCATGGAAGGAACCATTGATCACCGGTCCGATCTCTTTTCCCTGGCCATCGTGACCTACGAGATGATCACCGGTACGCTGCCGTTCAAGGGCCAGACCCTGTCATCCATTCTGTACAAAATTGCCCATGAGGCACCGGAGAAAGTGGAAGCTCCGGAGCGGTTCGGTATTGATGCCAGTTCCTGGAACCGGCTGTTCTCCAGGGCATTTGCCAAGAACCCGGAGGAACGGTACCAGAGTGCGAAGGACTTCTCCAGTGATCTGACCCGTAGTGTTACGCTGACCAGTTCCCAGAAGAGCCGTATCCGGCAGTTACTGGTGGAGCATTCCACCGACAGCGAGACGGCCATTGATAAGCAGCTGTTCCGGAATGAGTACGAACTGGCAAGGGCTCAGGCGGAGACGGCTCCCCGGAAGACATCCCGTGCACTGATCTGGCTGTTTGTGTTTGTCCTGCTGATCGGTGGGGTGTTTGCCGCTTACCATTTCACCAACGGTGAGATACTCAAGACCTTTAACGCGGAAGGATTGAAGAAACTGATTGCGTTCAAAGTGAACCGGGAGGTTACTGTCACCACGCAACCACCGGAAGCCCGGGTGTTGCTGGATGGTGTGGAGATGGGCGTGTCTCCACTGACACTTGAATTATCGGGAGAGGAAGGGGAACAGCATCAATTGACGCTGGAAAAGGAAGGGTTCGAATCGATAGACGATACGATTTATCTGACCTCGGATCTCATTCTGAATCCGTACGAACTGAAATCCAACATGATCAGTATGGATGTGGTAACGGAGCCCGCTGATGTCAGTATCCGGGTGGATGGTGGCGATCCGGTTTCCAGCGCAGGCGGCAGCATTGAGATCGATGGTTCAAAGCCCCATACGCTGGTGTTTTCCAGCGAAGGATACCGGGATCGGACGATTCAACTGAAAGAAGGAGAGGTCATATCCGAGAAAGTGACGCTTGATCCGATTCCCAAGCCGGGCACTGTGGTCGTTGAAACCGACTTCCCTGTGAGTGCAACGATATACCGTGAAGGGAAACCGATTGAACGGAAGACGTTGACCAATGGTCAGCGGCTCCAACTGGATCCGGCCATGTACCGGTTCCGTCTTTCTTCCGAAAAGTATTACTTTGAAGCGACCTACCCGCTGGAGGTGATCGCACAGCAGCGCACTTCGCTGCAACTCCCGCCATTGGGAAGGATCAAAAAGGTATCGATCAAGAATTCCTGGGCGCATTTCTACATTGATGGGAAGAAAGTCGGACCGACACCGATGTTTGATATTCCCATCGTAACGGGCACGCACACGTTCAAATTGATGGATGAGAAGGGCCGCCTGAAGGAATTCCAACGTGAAATCACTGTAGATAAACCGCTTGTTATTGAGGAGAAACTCCAATGAAATCATTATTGGTTTTGCTGTTGATCGGGGCTCTCAGCGGGTCCAATGACCAGCGGTTGTTCGAAAGCGGCATGGCATTCAAGGTCAACCAGAATTATGAACAGGCCCTTCGGGAATTCAACCTGCTGGTTCAGCAATATCCGGAATCCGAATACGCGGACAATGCGTTGCTGGAAATCGGACGATACCACCTTCAGATAGGAGAGACGGATCAGGCGCTCTCGGTTTTTCAGCAGGTGATCGACGGATACGGCCGTTCGGACAGTGCGGACAATGCCTACCTTTACATCGGTCGTGTTCAGTTCCAGCGCGGAGAGCTGGATGCGGCTTACACCACTTTTTTTCACATCAAGGGGGCGTTTCCCCAGTCTGATGTCCTGGATGAGGCATTCTATAACCTGGCACGGATTTCAAGCCTGCGGGGACACCATGAAAAGGCACTGTATTTCCTGTCGCTGATCTATACGAGGTTTTCGGAAAGCGACGTTTTTCATGATGCGATGCTGCAGGCAGCCTACTGTTATTATCAGATCGGCAAGGCGGACGAAGCCCTGAAGATGACGGGTGTGATTACGGACGGGCCGCAGGTACCGACCGCCCGGAACATGTCCCGGGACCTGCTCCGGTTTTTCCTGAACCGCAAGTATCGGTCTGCGAAACCGTATTTTCAGATGGATTCTCCGGCACTTCTCGAAGCCGCTTCCGGAGATACGCTTTATGTATCTGCGGACAGGGAATCCTACATTCAGGTTGTTTCTCCCGGCAAGAACCGGCGGCAGAATACGGCTGGTGAAGTCCGGGCCATGTACGATTCGCCCTCGTTCGGGCTATACTTCAGTACAGGTGACCAACTGTTTCTCGCCCGGGACCGGACGCCGTTTCGGTTTGTCGCAGATGGCCAACCGCTGACGGAAATCACGTCGTTTTTTGTGGATCATTTCGGGCGGTACTGGCTCTATGACAAGGACAACAACGTCATCTACCGCTACAAAAAGGATCGGAGTCTGGACCGGAAGTTTGTTATGGGGAAAGTGGATTTCATCAAGCTGCGTCGTGACGGGACCATTTTTGTGGTGGGAGATTCCCGTGATCTCATTGAAATCCGGGACATGGACGGATCGGTGAAGAAACGACTGAATCAATATCCGGACGTGGTGGATCTCGGATTCGACCGTCTGGGCAACATCTATCTGCTGGCCGACCGTGGACGGAACCTCGTGGTTCTTCGGCATGACCTCAGCCTGTTCCAGACGCTGGTGCTGCAAAGTGTTACCGGTTCTTCAACCCGGTATGATCACCTGGCTGTGGACGATGCGGGTAATGTGTATATCAGTTCGACCCGCAACAACCAGATTGTGAGGGTGTACTGATGAGACGTGTGATCGTTCTGATTGTACTGATAATGACAGTGCCCTCGATGGGTTTCGACGTGAAGTCTGTGTTTGAGGACAATGTCCAGATTTTCAGAGAATCCGACAGCCCGGGTAATGCGATCCAGGGTTTTGAGACCATTGTGAATGCATACGATCTGGGTGAAATCGAAGGGGATGCGGCATTCGGCTATTATATTGAAAGCCTGGAATACCTGTGTGTGTTGTATTACAACCGCGGTGAACGGGAAACGGTACAAACATTGTTTGAAAAGATTGTCCGTGCGGACCCGGCTCACCAGTTGAATCGTCCCTTCATTTCTCCGCGTATAGTCCAGGAGTTTAACCAGTTCAGGGAATCCATCGTGGGATATCTGAAGATCCAGACGGAAGTGGAGAATCCGGAAGTCACGACAGGGACACTGACCCTGGAACGGGACGCTTCCGGACGATATCCCGTGCCTTCCGGTGAACACACATTCCGCATATCCAAAATGAACTACAAACCGGTTACGGAAGCCGTTGTGGTGCAGCCGGGAAGTACGGTGCAGTTGGATGTCAAACTGGAACGCACACACGCGGCCGTCCAGCTGGTTACCGAGCCCAGTGGTGTTGAAGTATACCTGGATGGGGTTCGGGTTGGAGAAACCGAAGGGGCTGCTTCTCAGCAGTATCTGGAAGACTACAAGACAACCATTCAGGAACTGGGCCTGAATCCTTCCATGCTGTCCGATACCCTGGAAATCAACGGCGTCAATCCCGGCGACCACGTGGTTGAGTTGCGGAAAGACTGCTATAAACCGGTCCGTCTGGATCTGACCCAGCTGGAATTACGGGATTATCTGTTCAAACCGGTTCGACTGGATCGCAGCATCGGTTTTCTGATTGTGGAAGCAGCTTCAGCAGATCAGACGGGTGACCTGTTCGTGGACGGACGACGGGTGGGAACGCTCCCGATCCGGGATATGGAGGTCTGTTCTGGAGACCATCAGTTGAAAGTGGCGTTTCCCAATGGAACGTTTGTCAAGACAGTTACGGTGGAAGAAGGTGAACGGCGCGTGGTTCGTGCAATCCCCAAACCGACGCTTCTTTTTGTGGGAATCAAACCGATTGACCAGAACCTTTCGATTATTCAGGAAGTCAAGAAACGTCTGCTGGCGGATTTTCGGGAGATCCCGTTCTACAACCTGGAGTCCAACGATTCCTATGCCAATGCAATAGATGGACTGATGAATCAGGATAACAAGGTTCTGACCTCCATTCGGGAGGATTACGGGCAGGCACTGATTGTTTTCGGTGTTGAAAAACGGGTGAAACTGAAACGGTACGTCGACATCGTGGTCCTCAATACCGAGCTGTATCATGCAGAACCTTACCCGATCGACCCGGCTGATCCCGCTACCTTCGACAGGCTGGTCCAGGCAGTGGGCAATATGCCACCCTTGACAGAGGCATATGCGGGAGTGGTTGCGGTGGACGATCCGGATCTTGGCCGACCCGTTATCATTAAGTCACATGTGGACAATGTTCTTGTGGGCGATCTGGTCTTGAAACTGGACGGTGAAGAAGTGAATGATTGTGCGGGATTCTATGCAGCCTTGAAGCCGGGCCAGTCTACTTTGGACATCCAGCGGGACGGTGCTGCTCAACAGGTGACCGTTCAGGTGGAACTCCGTCCCGTCGTGATGCGACAGAACCTCCATTCCCTGTCGTACAACTCGGCATACCTCTATTTCAAATCACGGGCATCTTCTGCACGGAATGATGTGGAGAAAGCCAGTTCACGTCTGAATCTGGCCATGTGTATGCTTCGTTTCCGAAATGTGGAGCAGGCGTTCGATACGCTGTCCCTGATTCAATTGCCGGATCAACCGGGCATTTCAGCAGGAACCGTATTGTATCTTAAGGGATTGTGTTACCAGGAAATTGAGTCCTGGATGAACCTTCAGACCCTGTTCAGAAATTATGAATTCAATGAAGACGCAACAGTGATCAACTCCCGCGGCATGCGGGTCAAGGACCTGATTGACTTCACATTCCAATATCTTCGGACGCAATGAAACGGGCTTTGATTCTACTGCAGGAGACTGCAGAAAACACGCCGTTCGGAAACAGGCTGACTGATTTTGTTGCACCTGCTTTGTCCGTACAACTGATGCAATTCATGTTTGATCAGACCCTGGCCGAAGTGTATCCGGTTGAAGGGGAATACCAGCTGTATCTGCTGTCTCATTGTGAATCGGCCCAGGTTTCACTGGAACAACGGCTCGGTTCAGCGTTTCGATATTTGACGGCGGGCGGCACCTCATTCGGACGAATTGTTGAACAGGTAATGGGAGAATTGCCGGATGTGGAGCGGTTTGTCTTTATCCGTTCCAATGGCTACGGTTGGACGGAGAACGGCATTCGTGATCTGTTTCATCGACTGGACCAGCATGACGTGGTTTATGCTCCCGGTGACGCGGAGTCCTTCTTTATCCTGGGCTTTGTCCGGGAGAGTGGAGACCTGCTGACCGGAATGACCGGTTTTGATACCGAAACCGTCGATGCGTTATGTGATCACAACGGACTCACTGCATTCCATCTGCCGCAGCAACCGCTCGTAGCTTCTGTGAAAGGAATGACGGATCTTCGAGACGTGCTTCCGGATGAAACGGCACTTGCCAAGCAGATTGATGAAATCGTGATGGAACAGACACGCTATGAGGGTCCTGCGGAGGACTGATCCACCAGCATTCGGGTGCTTTGCTCATTTGACTTTCCGCCCGATTCAGGGATAATGGGAAAGTTATGAAACGGACCATACGCAAGTGGATGCTTTCCATAAAGAACGAATTGATGAACCCCGCCCGAAGCGCCGAGATGAAGGCACTTTCTGTGGCAATCGGGGTGTTTATTGCGATCAGTCCGTTTATGGGATTCCATTTCATTATGGCCTTCACCACGCTGGCGCTTTATCGAAAACTGGATAAGGTGCTTGTTGTGGGCTTTACCATGTTGAACAACTGGTGGACCATGGTCCCTATTTATGGATTCGGGCTTTGGCTTGGTGAGCTGATCACACTTCAGAACGGTCTGGACATTCACATGGTCCAGTGGAACATGTTAACCCTCTCCCGCTTTCTAGACGGAAAGGCATTTGTTTATATCGGCAACTATCTGAAGCCCATGATACTGCCTTTCCTCGTCGGTAACCTTGTGTTTGCCGTGGTGGGTGGTGGCTTGTCTTACCTGCTGGTGCTGTACCTGTTGAAGCGCCGTCAGCGGATTCGAGGAGGCGATGGCATTGTTGAGCCCTGTATCCCTTCCGGTGAACACAACTGAACGGGAACAACTGGTTGATATTACATCGCAAATATCGCAATTTCTGACGTCCCGGGAGTATCGTGACGGTATTGTTCACGTTTTTGTCCCCCATACGACAGCCGGTGTTACCATAAATGAAAATGCTGATCCGGATGTGCGGCGGGATATCCTCCGATTTCTCCGGGACCGGGTTCCGCTGGATTACGGATTTCATCATGCCGAGGGGAACTCAGATGCCCACATCAAAGCGTCCCTGATGGGGTCATCTGTGAGTGTTGTGGTTCAACATGGTCGATTGGTGCTCGGTACCTGGCAATCGCTCTTCTTCTGTGAATTTGATGGCCCGCGAAATCGAAAGATACTGGTCAAGTTTATACCTGATCCATCTTCATAGCGAGCGGTGATCCCGTTAGATTGTTGTGAATGTGGGTTTGCCTCTGTGGAGTGTAGCAAAAGGATAAAAAAATGGCGGGAGCGACGAGACTCGAACTCGCGACCTCCGGCGTGACAGGCCGGCGTT
>DAINNF010000100.1:0-10119 GCA_036736005.1 Acidobacteriota bacterium | reverse complement strand
GATGGGGCCGGATTCCCATCAAACGACAATGCGTTATTTGGAGAATGGCCACCGGCCAGGTACAGAAAATCCGCCATCGCTTTCCGGATGGCCTTTCCCCGGTATGCGTCCGCGACCAGCACAACCTTCGGATCCGCCACTGATCGATAAACGCACCGCTCCAATACCGGTTCTTTGACTGTCAATCCGGACGTCTTCATCCGCACCCATTGCCCGCTGCGGTCAAAGACGGTTTTCAGACCATACATGGCGCCCCAGTACAGGTTGGTCCCGGGATCATCCCCATTCCCAAGCGTTTCCGGTACCGGTACGATCCCCTGGTGCACGTTGTCGCACAGCGCCACAACAACGTGGATCACACGCTCCTGTTCTGCTTGTGCACCGAAGCAAGTCAACAGCACGGTCCATACAACAATCCACTTGCTCATCATCCCGCACTGCCTCCAGGGGTTTCCGGATCACTGAATATCATCTCTATGTTCCTGGCAGCATTTTCCTGAAAAAACGCGTGCTTCCAGTTCAACTTGTACAGTGGTTGCGGGTCGGCCATTACGCTTCGACGAATGGATTCAATTGCCGCTTTCTTTCGTATCAGACGACCGGGCGCGAGAACGGCCGTTGCATCCCGAAACGGCACGGATTCAAAAATGTGCCGACAGGTCTCATTCCGGCGCAGCAACCAGGCAACATGGTAATGAAAAGCGAAATAGGGATGTATGCGAAGGATTTTGCACACGCCCGGAGAAAACCAGAAATCCCTCCATCTGGTAATCACACTCAGCAATCGTTCCATGCTACCTGTAACGGCACGAACGCCCGGACTCAGGGGATTTCGAAATCGGTTCTCCATCCAATATGCCGTATGAACCGTCCGGAATTCCCGTATCAGCGTATTTTCAGGCAAAGCCGCAAGAAGCCAGTTGGCCAGAATCCGCTTCCCCCCGTCTTCCCGGAATGCGAAGAAGCCCGAAGGCAGACAATCATGAATCCAGTTGTCCAGGGAAACCGTACAGAAACAGGTCGCATCGGCCCATACACCGCCGTATCGCTCCAGCAACGCCAGACGCAGAAGATTGGCGCGTTTCTGAACGGGCAGACGTTCATCGGCCCACCCGCTCTCCCGGTCTACATATTCACCTGCATTTTTCTCGTCCAACGCCACGATTTCCCAATCCGGATTGTGACGAACCCAGGATTTGTAGCAGACACGTACCACCTCGGGAGCCTGCTCCAACCCCTGAAACCAGCAGAACCAGACCCTTCGGGCTAGTGTCATCCTTTTCTCCTCAGTCAACTGTCCCCTCAATCCGTTGCATGGCTTTCCCTTTTACCCGCCATTCGCAATTCATACGAAGAGACTCAGGAATCGGGAAACCGGTCAGTTCAGCGTCTGACCGTTGAAAAAGACATGGCGATCCTGGGCCGCATTCCCGGTAATGGACACCGGTGCCGCTATGGGACGATCCGCTTCAATCACGACGGTATCCAGCTGATCATATTCCAGACCCGGCCAGTAATCCGACGCAATGCCGACCGTCTTGGTTCGCGCAGCCAGCGTGTCACCCGCAATCCCGACAATCTCACCATCTTTGAATGCGGTCAGTTTCAATTGAACGGGTTCGTCATATGGATTCGCGATTGCAAAACCGTACCAGCTGAAAAAGTCCCGGATACTGTTCTGCATCATCCACCGTGTACTCAGGATGTCCCGATCAAGAAAAAGCTCACAGAACGAATGAGAAGACATGTAGCGGTAGCTGAGCTTGACCTGAATGTCCCCTTCAATGACAACCTGGCCCGTACCCTCATCCAGCAACTGACCCGATGCGGTTGAAATCACCGTCATGCCCCTGGCGGGCACCTGGTAAACAGCGTTGTTCACGCAGACGTCACCATTGTCATCCCACTGTGTGATGGTAATCTGGCCATTCTCCGCACCTGAGTTGTAGGCCGTCAGCGTAGTCGTCCAGTTTCCGGACGGAATGTGCGTAATGTGCACGGTTCCCGTCTCGCCCTCACCCACGTGCTGCGCGGTAAAGAACACATGACGGTCCTGTGCGGAATTGCCGGTAATGGAAATCGGAGGGGCGATTCGCCGGTCCGTATTAATCAGTACCATATCCACCTCATCCGGATCGAGACCCCAGATGTCCTGACACAGGGCCACATACTTGGTATGGGGTTGCACCGTCTCCGTGTCGCTCCCCACCTGAACACCGTCCCGGTAAGCCGTCAATGTCACGCCGACAGGGTCTTCCCCTCCATTGGGAACAACAATTCCAAACCAGTCAAACCAGTCCTGAATGGCATTGGGCAGCATATATTGTGTACCGGAATCCCCGGGCTGAATAAAGAACTCACACAGACTGGGTGACTGGCCATACCGGTACGCCAGTTTCGTTTTCAGATTGGGTGCATTGGAATACACGGCCGCCGTCCCCAACGCACCGAAAGTGGTCTGATCCAGCGCAAACGCATTCATGGCCGGAACGATAAACGATCCATGATCAAGGGTGCAGGTTGCCCCGTCATCCCACTTGTTCAGCCGTACACTGACATCAAACGGGTTCTGGTTGTACATGATGACAGCCGTCTGCCAGTTACTCTCCGCCACATGGGGAATCTGGAACCGTTTCCGGACAGGTATCATGGAAATGACGCGACTGTTCTCGGTGCGAACCGCCATCGCAGACTTGCTCCCGGCCAGCACACATCCCTGGCTCATGCGGTGAAAGCCTGTCTGGTATGTGTTTTCCGGGTCAGAGACATCCCACTGAAGCAGATTGCCCTCGTCATTTAAGAACGCAGCCGTTCCGTCCTGGATCAGGGGTGCGACAAACGGGCCGTCATTGTACACAACCTCCGGCGTGCCGGGTGCCGCAGCATCACTGAGATTCACCCGCTGTAACCCACTCGCACCGCAGTCCAGATAGAGCTGGTCTCCGTCAGCAAGAATCCGGGCGGCATCCGAAACGGATAGAAAATCGATGAACGCGGGAGAATCGGGAGTGTTCAGATCAAACAGATCAACCCGATCACCCGAATTGTTCAGCAGACACAGCGTATTACCGGCGACAGCCATGCTGGCCGCATCCGACATGGCCACCGTTCCGGCTTCAAATAAAGCGGAAGGGTCTGCAATGTTCAGGATACGGACACCAGAACCGCTGTCCAGCACATAGAGAAAACCCCGGTATGTATCCAGAACCGCTGCATCCGAACAGGGAAACAGATCCATTTGTGTCAGATCAGACGCGTCCACGGCCAACACGCCGGCAGGCCCGCAGGCCAGATACATGACGTCTCCATCTGTTTCAAGATCAACCGGAACATGCGCCGGATATACGGATCCTTTATCTTCCACCCGGGTCCCATCAGCCAGAACAGCCAGCACACGGGTTTCGGAACCTTCAACGGAAGTGACAACAGCCCTGTTTCCGCTGATCAGAACGTCATCGGGTTTCAAACCGGTATAGGACGCAAATTCCGTCGGGTTGGCAGGATCCGTAATGTCCACAGTCTTCAGGCCGCCATTCCGGTCCGCCACGTACACCACATTCTCTGTTATCTGGATGCCACGGGCATAATCATCGGTTTCCATCGCACCGAGCAACGCAGGAGAATCCGGCGACGAAAAATCAAACAGCTCGATTCCCGTTTCCGTTTCCGCGACCGCGGCAACTGAATTGGATACGGCAATACGGAAAGCATTGCCGGCTGTGTCCGCTTCACCCAGCAAAGCCGGTGCCGATGGATCCGTCACATCCAGCGTGCATATACCGTCGGTCGATTTGGCCAGAACACATGTTGTACCGGACAGATCCACGCCACGTATAAAACTTCCGTCACTATACTGGGACAATTTCTGGGGATTGTCCGGGTCCGAAATATCGTAAATCTGCAGACCATTGTACCCGTCAGCCACAAACACGGTATTTCCACTCACCCTGACATCGTAGGCATATGGAAGCGAAACCACACTGCGGACGACGGTGTTTTCCGGACTCTGATAATCAACAACCGCAAAACCGCTGTTAATCAGTGCAACAGCCGCCATTCCGCTTTCGGCACTGACCTTATAACAATTATGTCCGCCCAGTGTAACGTGGTCCAACTGGATGACATGTGCCGGATCGGACACATCCAGAATCTGCAGACCCATGTTGTAATCCGCCAGTATGGCGACACCCCCATCGGTTGCCACACCATAGCTGAGATTTATATCCCCGTAGGAGCCAACACGAACCGGTACGGTCGGGTCCGTGCAATCCAGAATATCCAGTTGTTCTGCAGACACGGCATAGGCCGTGGTACCGTCAACATCAACGTCAAGATAGACAGTCGGATCGGACCAGCTGGAAACCAGCGAGAGCGGCTCCAGTTGACCACTGCACGTTGATGTATCCATCTGCACAACTGTTTCATCGCTGAATCCTTCGACAATGTCTACCGGGACATCCGCGCTGATCTCTCCACCGGAAGGTCCAAACAGCTGCACATCTAGGATCTGACCCAACTCGCCGTCGAATAGACGGTCCCTGCATTCGAACAAGAACAGATCAGCGTCCTTGGTGACCGACGGAAAGAGATCGCCCACATCCATCACCAGGTAGCTGTCTGCAAAGGGCATATAATTCCTGTTTCCCTGCTTGGCAGAAAGATCCAGCATCGGGAGGGACATGTCGCCCCGCGCACATTCAATCTCGATACCACGCGAAGCATTGGAGGACAGCTTCACCCGGACCTGCCAGGCCGACGTAACGTCCGTCCTGAGATCTGTCCAGTAGGCGACACCATTCGTGATCGCCTCATCATCCTCGCTGACCCGTCCGTCACCGTTTGTGTCATGGTACCTGGCCGCCTCATAGGACAGCCAGTAATACCCCTGGTTCCCCCAACCGGATCCCCAGGAATTGACAACCAGAAAGGCACCCACTCCGTCTGCAGTCTCGTGATTATCATCGTAACCGACCACACACTGGGCATGGCCTCCGGGGTCCGAGCCGACGCGCCCTTCCGTGATGGTGTATTCGTCATGTTCCGCGTCGATATCGTAATAGGGGTCATAAACCATGATGGAGAAGATCGGCGCGTAGCCCTCCAATAGCAGTTCCTTGACCGCGTTCAGATCCCCGGGTGTCTTGATATACATCCAGTTGTAATTGTAACTGTCTGATACAACACGGTGACGCATGGCCTCCCGGAACGCAACCTCGGACGGCCAGGTTGAATAATCGCCGTCATCGTATGGCATGGTCAGCCAACTGCAGGTCCCCATTTCATGCAGAATCTGAAAAGCATCCGAGTAGTAGGCCCCGTTGTCATCCGCCACGTGGATCAGGTTATACATGAACGCAGGAGACAGCCGGTTGCGGTCATCGGCACGCTGAACCGGGTCCGTCCGGTTCAACGCCAGATTATGCTGGATGGCCATCATGTAATAACCGGTCGCCCAGGCCACACAACTGCCCTGCCCCCCCTGTGAATCAACCGGTGGCACGTAGTCCAACAAGTTGAACTGTTCGGGCAAGTCTGCCGCCTTGCCGGCCCGTTTCTGCCACACCCAGTTGTTGGAGACCTGCCGTCCCGCCGGATCGGTAGTCGGGTCCTTGAAAATCAGTCCTGTCCCGTATTTCGGACCGGCCTGTACGATAACGCTCAACAGTAAGACCAGCGTGGCCCCGAGCCGCCTCATGCTTCATGACCTCCCTTGCCGTTTTTGCTTGTTTGGCTGAGTCTTCATGGTAGCACGAAGACCCCCGGCCAATGGATCGTTTCTTTGCCGAAACACCTCAACGGAGGAGGGAAGCAAGTACGGTACCAATCATGTGTCCCCAAAGCACACACCATGGCCTTCTCCGAACCGGAAAAACGGCAGGGAACAGGACAAACGTATCAAGTTTCAGCAAGAGAAAGACGGAAAGACAACAGAGGACCAGCAGCGGAAAAGACCCCGCAGCACGTGGCGAGGCGTGTTTGCCGGAAACAAGGCGCATGAGGCAAGGCCGCAGTGGATGGTGGATAGTGAATGGCCGGAAGACAGATTGCGGAAACACGGTTCTTCAAACTCAGACTCAATTCAAACTGCGGCGTAATTTTTCGCGAGGTCAAGGCGCCGAACATTGAGAAAGCGGAGTGTACATAAACGGGTACTCGAGCATTTCGAGATGTTCGGGAACGATGAGATCGCGGAAAAGAACCCGCGACACCTGCCGGAATCTCAATTCGGGGGCAACCCTATTAAACGTTGCTGATCTTGTCGAACGCGAGCTTCAGCAACTCCTCAAAATCTTCCGGCGTATGGTCTTTCAGCACGCTGTCCAGTACCTTCTCTGCCTGGCCGGCTTTGTAGCCCAGGTTCACCAGTACACCCAGGGCATCCTCGCGCATCGCATGAGGCACGGTCCCGGGGACATCACTCTCCTCTTCACTGCGAAGCTTCCCTTTCAGTTCCAGGATGACCCGCTGTGCGGTTTTCTTGCCGATGCCCGGGATTTTGGTCAGGAAGGTCACATTTTCCCCTTCGATGGCGGCTTCCACTTCGGACACCGGATGGGGAGAAAGAATCGCCAGACCCGTGCGCGGCCCGATACCACTGACCCCGATCAATTGAACAAACATCTCTTTTTCACGCAGCGTCGTAAAGCCGTACAGTTCGCTCCGGTCTTCCTTTACATGATGATAGATTTCCAGCATGACATCATTTCCGGGTTCGGGCATCTCGCAGAATGTCTGGAAAGAAACGTTCACCTGATAGCCCACACCGTTGCAGCTCACAATCAACGACTCCGGTGTTTTCCGGAACAGGGCCCCCTTCAGGTGACCGATCATTTCACCACATCCCACTCCCCGAAACCGTCTACCCGGACATTGGCCTTTCCAATCGTTCGATACTGCACAGTCAGGTTGTAATCCCACTGGAGACCATGAGAATCACCGCCCCCACGCGTGGTAATCAGGAACCGGTTTTGAATGCCGCCCATCCAGAACGCCCGGTCTCCCTGCCAATCCCGGTCACCGGCATTCACATCAACCGGTATCCATCCGACATTGGGAAGATAAATCTCCGCCCACCGGTGGTAGACCTTATCGGTAGAGGCATCTTCACCCCGAACCACCACGGAACCCACATAACGGGCGGGTATCCCGGCTGCCCGGCACAGGGCCACATAGGAAAAGGTGTATTCCGAGCAGGACCCGGTGCCCCGTTTGATCACAGTCGGTGCAATATCCCAGCCCCCCACCATCTGGTAATTGATGCGGGAAATGAGGAATTCGTAGAGATTGCGTGCCATGATCCAGGGATTGGTCTCGCCCGCCGTCAGTTCCTTCACCTTGTTCTGAATGTATGGATCGTTGATCCGATATTTGTCGGCATCTTTAAGATAGGCCTCGCGAATATCCGCCGGAATTTCAGAAAGCATCCCCACTTCGTGCGGATAGATCTTGGTTGAAATCGTGTAGAAAGTCCCGATCGCGGACAGTTTGGCCGTGGTCCATTCCCCCGGTTTCAGGGTTCCGATATCATAAACGGCCATCTTCTGGCCCCACTGGTCGATTTTCAGCTTTGCTCCCGTTGTCCAGGACACTTTTTCCAGGTCCTGGTTGGGTCCGTCCACCGGAATGGCAATGGTCATGGTGCCGCCGGTTACCGATCCCGGCCCCAGGTTCTGAACCTTGCTGTAAACTGTCACCCGTTCATGGCGGGGATCGGAGCGGAATGTCTGACCGTTCAGTTTATCAACAGGTGCCCGGTACAGTTTGTCGGTCTGGTAATCAATCGCATAGAGGATACCGTCTTTCAACGCCAGACCGTTCACCACGGGACCCGGCGCATCGATATGGAATGCCGTATATCCGGTTCGGATATGCACCAGATAAATCCGGTCCCGTTTACTGTCGGCAGCCCAGAGATACCCGTTTCCGTCAAATTCCAGGGCACTGACATTCGCGTCCGGACTCGGAATATCCGCCAGCGTTGTCCCGTCCAGCGGATCGATCTGCTGAATCTCTTTTGCACCTTTGGCCGTGATCCACAGCGTACCGGTGTCATCCCAGGTCATGCCGCTAACACCCCGCATGGGCGCGGAAATGGTCCGTATGCACTCACCGGTCGCCGGGTTCAGGAAATAGATCTGTCCGTTTTCGCCGTCCGCAGCGGCCAGCAGTTCTCCGTTGAAAGAAAGTGCTGACGGCTCATAGGCCGGAAACTCAATCCGTCCTGTTTCCTTTCCGGATGCGTCGAAGCGTATAATCTCGTCCGCCATCCGATCGGTAACCGCAAAGCCTTTGTCCATGTTTACCAGGCCTACGGCAAAACGAACCGGTAAATCTGCAACCGGTTCGAAAATCGTTTTCTCAGAAATAAACCCTTTGTTGTCCTGTAGTTTGGTAATATCGCAAGTCTGTGCGCACACCGGGGCTGTCAATTGACACACCACGGCCATCATGAAAAGAAAGCTCAGGTGTTTCATTGTGGGGGAGTTCCTCCTATGACCGCTTCAAACTGAAACGTGAACCGGGAAATAGTATTGTTGGGATCCGCGAACTGAAATGAAAACGGTACCGTTGCTCCCTGCGCCAGGGAGCTGGACAACTGGCTGGAAGAGGACGCGACAACTTCTCCGTTGGCATCCAGTGCCTGAACCGTCATCTGAACATTGTTGGCAACGTCGGTCAGATCATTACGGGCCGTCCCCTCGAAACGGACAGTCCCCTCCGTCCGGCTTACCTGCTGGCTGATCACCGAAATTGTGACAGGAGGCGGTTCCGTGGCCTGCTCCTCTTTCTTCTCCTCTTCAGGCGGATACCGCAAACGGGGAACAGTTCGTTCCACGTTTTCATCGGTCAGAACAAGCTTGTCTTCTGCGGTCTGTTCCGGTTTCACCTGATCGGCCGCTTTAGGAGCTTCCTGGCCCGGAGAAGTCTTGATTTCCTCCATCGATTGAATCAGTTTCCGCTGTATGGAGAGACGTTTTCCGTCCCGTTCCACCACGACCACACGGCTGTCCTGCTGGACCACCCGTTGAAACTGAAAGACACTGCCGTCCCGGAAGGTGATCTGGACATCCGCGGATGCCGCCACGCCAACCAGCAACAGGGCTGCAAAAAGGACGGTTCTCATGGCTCACCTCGCTTTGTCAAAATGATGGTATATCCAAGTGTATGGTCACATAATTTCCACAACCTGTCAACGATACCGGATATCAGCATGTACCCCAGCAACAGTGGGATAACCGGCAGCAGGACCAGCATGAGCAACGGCCTGCGCACCCCATGCTTCAACAGGGAAGCAAACCGGTAATGCAGCACACGGAACAGTCCGCCCATCGGTTCAACCGTCTCCACATCGAAACCCGCCTGATCGGCCAGATATCGGAATCCGTGAGGCGAATACCGGTAGTAATCATGGGGTTCCTGGTGCAGCTCCCACATAAATGGTATGACAAAGAACGCTTTACCACCCGTCCGTGTCACCCGGCCCATCTCCTTCATCGCCCGCCACGGGGCATACAGATGTTCCATCGTAACCGTGCACAGCACCGCATCCATACTTCCATCTTTCAGGGGAATCGCATGGAGGTCCGCCACCAGATCCAGTCCGGAATAGTCCCATTTCTGATCGCCAACCGCCAGGTCAATTCCAACCGTCTCGCAATGGGCAAACAGGGCGTTGTACTGGCCTTCCCCTGCCCCCGCATCCAGCAATCGGGTTCCCACCGGTAAGGTTCCGGCAAAGGCCTTCAGGTTCCGCTTCATTTCACGATGAAACGGGTCCAGCCAGTTCAGCAACCGATTCTTCAGTGTCGAAATGCTGAAAATCAGAAAACCGATCATAATCAGTCCGTACCACCAAAGCGGTTGTCCCGTCATACCCCCGGCAAACACTGCGGCACAGGGAAGTGCCACTACCACCAGAATCCGCCGGTACAGGGCTCCGGCATCCTCCCCCTTCCTGATCCGCCAGCGGGCGGAAACAAACGCCACCAACGCACCCACCAGAATGCATCCGTTGATTTCTTTCGTCAGTCCACCGGTCAGGAACAACTCGGCAAATATACCCGGCACGACACCGCTGAGCATGATCCACTCGCCCACTATCTTTACGTGCCGCCAGAC
>DAINNF010000099.1:0-10160 GCA_036736005.1 Acidobacteriota bacterium | reverse complement strand
GTCATCATGAATCGCATCGACCGGACAACTGAGCATCGCTTCCCGGACACCCCGCTCAGCGGTTTTTCCGGAAGGCTGCGTCACCACAAAAGCGGTTTCTTCTTCCCAGTCCATCTCGAAGAAACCTTCACCCATAGACACGCAAACCTGGCACATGATGCACTCTTTGCGGTCCACATAGTATTTACCCTTGGCATTCTTGGTGGCACGAACCACATCCTGGTCTTTCATATGCGCCCCCTTTTTGCGTATTGTACCGCACCGCGCAACAAGTGCAAAGCACGGGAAACGTGCGCTGATATTGAGCAGCCGCCCGTAATCTGATAGAGTCAATCATATTTCTGGAACCAATTCAGGAGGCCCCATGCAAGAGAAGCGCTCATTCGGAGTTCCCCATGTCCTGCTTATTGTGTACCTGATTGAGTTTGTCATCCTCTCCTTCAACCCCCATGCCCGGGATGTCTGGATCGCGGAAAACCTGCCCATCGTGCTTATCGTGCTGGCGCTGGTGCTGACCTACCGGATTTTCCGGTTTTCGGATACCGCCTACCTGTTGATGTTTTTCCTGATTTTTCTGCATACCATCGGCGGTCATTTTACCTTCGAACGGGTTCCCTTCGGATTCGTCACCGATCTCTTCGGTTTTGAACGGAACCACTTTGACCGGATGGCCCATTTCACGGTTGGATTCTATGCATTCGCGGCCTGTGAACTGTTGGAACGCAAAGGATGGAGCCGGTCACGCTGGCTGACCGCCCTGTTCGGCATCTGTTTCATTTTCACAGTGGCTGCCGTGTATGAAATCATCGAATGGCTGTTCGCCGTCACCGCAGACCCGGATGCGGGCATCGCATTCCTCGGTGTCCAGGGAGATGTCTGGGATGCCCAGAAGGATATGCTGTCGGACGGACTGGGCGCCATCACGGCCACGCTATTCTACGGCATTCAACGCTGGTGGTGGAAAAAGGCCGACAAACAACTTTCGGCTGCGTGAACGGTGGATGGCTGGAGTTACGATTCCGTATCTTCAACTTCACCCGAAATAGTGATGGAATGGTACCGGTTCCCGGAACTCTTTGAATAATCGTCGTTCAAAATCCGTATTACTTCCGGAAAAGACAGCTGGAGGATGAACATGAACGACGTGAAACAGTTGAGACGGTCAAGAAACAGTGTAATCGCGGGTGTCTGCGGTGGAATCGCGGAATATCTGGGTTGGTCGGCGGACCGGGTGCGATTGGTCTATGTGCTGGTATCCATACTCAGTGTGGGTTTTCCGGGCATCATCGTCTATCTCGCCCTCTGGTTCCTGATGCCGGAAGCGGAATAACCGCATCAGGTGAGTTTTAAGTTTACAGTTTACAGTGTTCAGCCAGATGAGAAACGGCTTGCTTACGCGGCACGAATGTTGGCCAGCAAATCTTGCTGAATCCATCACCGCCAGACGCTGAGAGATTTTTCGAACCAGCAAGGCGCATCTCGACGCGGAAGCGGAGTGTACTGAATCGGTCGCCGTCAAGCGTTGAGGAATTTTCGCCGGAAACAAGGCGAACGAAACGCGGCGGCGGAGCCCACACGTTGAACGGATCTTACCCGCAGGCTATTTTTGTCCGTGGCAAGGCGCTTTGTATGCGGTCGCCCCAAATCGGTGTGAGGCACGGAGGATTTTTCCGTGAGGTCAAGGCGTTCCGATTCGAGAAAGCGCATAGTCGTGAATCCATTGTGTCCACCAGTTTTGACTCACCGTGCATAAATGGCTTACCGGTTTGGTGCTGAGAGATTTTTCGAACCAGCAAGGCGCATCTCGACGCGGAAGCGGAGTGTACTGAATCGGTCGCCGTCAAGCGTTGAGGAATTTTCGCCGGAAACAAGGCGAAAGAACCGCGGCGACGGAGCGTACACGCTGAACGTACGTGAGTAAGCCGCGGATTCGTTCAACGAAGTGGGCCGGTGAAAAGAACCAGCGCCTCAAGATTTGTGGAGGTCTTCCCGGAAAAAATCGGCCTTCTTCAACGCCGCAAACGCATTGTCCATCACCCGCTCATCCCGCTTGCGCAACTCGCCGATCCACTCCTTGATTACCTGGCGGGTGGACGTGCAATCGGGCAGCAGGATACAGCATTTGTCATCCGGAAACGGAATCGGGCTTTCATTCGAGAACTCGATGATCAGGTTCTCCCTTACATAACTGAGAGGCCGAACCAGAAGGATATCGTGGTCTTTGGCTTTGGCCGCCGGCGGCATCCCCGCAATCTTGCCCGCATAGAACATGTTGAGCGCAAACGTCTCAACGATATCGTCCTGGTGATGACCCAGTGCCAGCACATTGCAATCCAGTGTTTTGATCCGTTCGTAGAGGACGGCACGCCGGAAACGGGAACAGAGCCGGCAGGGACTTTCCCCCGGTCGTTCCTTGATCATGTTTTCCACGCTACGGAAGATGTCTGATGAAAACCAGTGGAGTTGCACGCCGGTCTGCTCGAAAAAATCAAACAGTGACGGACGGGGGGGTTGATCGGTAATAGAAAGGTATACCGGGATAATCTCATACTTGTCTTTGGCCCGCCGCTGCAATTCCTGCAGCGCCAGCCAGAGTGTCAGGGAGTCCTTACCGCCGGATATGCCGACAGCCACCCGGTCTCCACCCCGGATCATGTCAAAATCACCGATGGCCTTTCCGGCCCGCTTCACAATCAGATCAAACGCCGACTTCATGATGCCACTCCAGAACCGTTATGAATCCCGGTCGGGTCACCGACCGTCCGCTCATTCTAACAGAAAGGCATCGCCTTCCCAATGAAAGCGGATATTCTTTGCCCGCGCCGACAGTCGCTTCTTGTCAAACCGCGGCTGTGTCACTACAATGGGTACGGCGCTACGCCTTGTGCGACAGGAGGTTGATATGGCAAAAGCAGAAGGATTGTCCCTGCCCTTTCATGGTCCCGATCAGATTCGGCCGGATCTGCTGGAGGCCATTCCGTATACCGGACGTCCCCAGTTGATTACCTACACCACGGATGAGTTCTCGGCCGTTTGCCCGTATTCCGGTCTCCCGGACCTGGCCACGGTGGTAATCCGCTATATTCCATCGGACAAACTGGTCGAGTTGAAATCATTGAAATACTATTTTGTATCGTTCCGCAATGTGGGCATCTACCAGGAAGATGTGACGGCCCGGATTTTCAAAGACCTGCAGTCTCTGCTGGAAGCCAGCTACCTCCGGATTGTTACCCGCTACAAGGTACGGGGCGGTATCGATGCGGAATGCATGATTGAAACAGAAACAGAAGCCGAAGCGGTGAACCGCTATGTCCACGGGAGCCATGCATGAGTCGTTTCATGGGTTCACGGGAAGAAATGGAACAGGCCCGCTTTGTGCTGCGGGGATACCCGTACGACGGCACCTGTTCCTACAAGCCGGGATCCCGTTTCGGACCGTCGGAAGTGCGGACCCATTCTGAAGGTATCGAAACATACTCCCCGCGATTCGACGCCGATATTGAAGATATTCCGTTCTTCGATGCCGGGGACCTGGAATTGCCTTTCGGTGACCGGGACGCTGTTCTGGAACGGATTGAACTCGATGCAGAATCCATCTTTTCAGCAGGTAAGATTCTCTTCGGCATCGGCGGTGAACACCTGGTTTCACTGCCCCTGATCCGGTCAGCCCACCGGAACTTCGACAACCTGCACGTATTCCAGTTTGATGCGCATATGGACCTTCGAAAGGATTACCTGGGCGATGCATTGTCCCATGCCACTGTCATGCGTCAGGTGCTGGATTTCCTGCCGGTAAATCATCTGCACCAGTTTGATATCCGGTCCGGAACGCGGGAAGAATGGACCTTCAGCCGGGAGAACGGCCTGCTGAAAACGGACCCGGGGGACCAGCTGAATGAACTGCCTGCGGACACACCGATCTATCTCACCATCGATATGGACGTGCTGGATCCGTCCATCTTTCCGGGAACCGGGACACCGGAGCCGGGCGGTCTGACGTTCGATCAGTTGATGGATCGACTGGCAATCTTCAAAGGACAACGGATCATCGGAGTCGATTTCATGGAACTGGCCCCCAACATCGACCCTGCCGGCGTCTCCACGATTGTGACCGCCAAGCTGATCCGGGAAATGCTGGTGATCGCCAATGGATAAGTCCATTGCCATCATCGGTGGCAGCAACCTGTTCCATTCCGGAGAGGTGAAGGAACGGAAAGAGGAACGGTTTCGGACGCCATTCGGACCCGTCACGGCATACTGTGATGACGAAACGATGTTCATCCAGCGTCATGGTATCCACAATCTGCCGCCCCACCTGATCAATCACAAGGCCAATATCTCGGCAGTCAAGCAGCGGGGAATCCGGCGCATAATTGCCGTCAATTCGGTCGGTTCGCTGAAACCGGACATTGTGCCCGGCACATTCTGCCTGGTGACGGACTTCATTTCGTTCTACAACATTCCAACCGTGGACGAGAAAGGCCGCACCCACGTTACACCGACCTTGTGTCCCGAATTGACGGAACGGATTCGGGCACTCTCAAATATCGAATTCAAAGATGTAATTTACTGGCAGACCACAGGACCGCGTTTCGAAACGCCGGCCGAGATCCGGATGATGGCCCGTTTTGCCGACGTTGTGGGCATGACCCTGGGTTCGGAAGCGACAATTGCAGCGGAGTTGGGACTCGCTTACGCGTCCGTGTGCATGGTGGACAATTATGCCAACGGCATTTCAGAGGAACCTTTGAATTTTGCATCATTTGACCGCATGGTCCTCCAGAATCAGGGGAAAATGGACCACTTCCTGAAGGAACTCACCGCATGTCTGTTCTGATCAAGAATGTGATCCACTGTTTTCAGAAGACCCGATGCGACGTTCTGATTCAGGGGAACCGCATCAGCCGGATTGCCGGGCACATTGACGAAGAAGCCGATCATGTGATCCAGGGCGA
Source organism: Acidobacteriota bacterium (assembly GCA_036736005.1). Taxonomy (GTDB): domain Bacteria; phylum Acidobacteriota; class Holophagae; order Thermotomaculales; family Thermotomaculaceae; genus DAINNF01. The sequence goes on along the minus strand of DAINNF010000099.1, from coordinate 5,205 downwards.
ACAACGAATCCTGTACCCCGCATTTGCCAACATGCATACCCATGCCGCCATGACCCTTTTCAGGGGCTACGCGGACGACATGCCACTGATGCCCTGGCTCAAAGAAAAGATCTGGCCCGTCGAAATGGGTATGACGGAGGAAGATGTCTATGCAGGTACCCGGCTGGCCTGCCTGGAAATGATCAAGACCGGCACCACGCTGTTCAATGACATGTACTGGCACTTCGATGCGGGCTGGCAGGCAGTGGATGAGATGGGTATCCGGGCCATGCTGTCCGCCGTCATGATCGATATGTTTGACACCGAACGTCAGAAATTCAATGAAAAACGGACGCAGGAAATCTTTGACCGGTATTCCGGAAAGCATGAGCGAATCACACTGGCACTGGGTCCACACGCCATCTATACCGTCTCAGAGGACGGTCTCCGTTTCGCGGCAGAGATGCGGGAAAAATACGATACCTATCTGCACATGCACCTGTCGGAAACGCTGCATGAAGTGGAAGAATGCCTGGAAAAACATGGGAAACGTCCACCCGCCTACCTGGAAGAGCTGGGGGTACTCTCGGACAAGACCATGTTTGCCCACCTGGTCTGGCTCAACCACGAGGACATGGACAGACTGGGCCATCACGACTGTATCGGCATCGCCTCACCGGTATCCAACATGAAACTGTCCGTGGGCGGCGTCATGCCCATGCGGGAATTGAATGCCAGGGGAATGCGCATCACACTGGGTACGGACGGGGCCGCGTCCAACAACAACCTCGACATGGTGGACGAAATGAAAAGCGCCGCTCTGCTTCAAAAATGGCGGAATGATACAGCGGATTATCCAAACGCTACAGACGTTTTCAGAATGGCAAATGAAGGGTTTCGAATCCTCGGGCTTCCTGTGGGATTTCTGCAGGAAGGAGACATTGCCGACCTGATCCTTCTGAAACCTCACCCCATTATTACCCCGCTGCACAATCCCATCTCCAACCTGGTGTATGCTGCTTCCGGCACCCTGGTGGACACCACCATCTGCAACGGAAACATCCTGATGGAAAACGGCATCGTGCCGGGCGAAGAGGACATTATCGAACAGGCATTGAAAACCGTGGACCGCCTGTTCTATCAAAAATCATAAGACCATTCTGAACCTGTTCCCCTCAACTCCGGTATACCTCTCTAATTGAGATACACCGTCTGTGCTCCGAAGCACATGTCGAACGGGAGGGGGAAAGCATGCACAGTATCCGGAAACTGTCCCAATGGATCAGCCTGGTAATCGCTCTGGTTGGCACCATCACATCCGTCACGGCTCAGCGCCTGGAAACACCACTGGTGAGAGGAGAGGTGAATGTCGTTCACTCGAAAGCCATCGGGGAGGATCGTCCCATATTCGTCTATACACCCACCGGCTATGACCGGAGCCCGGACCGGTATCCGGTTCTGTATGTACTGGACGGTGAAGGCAATTTCCCCCACGCGGTTACATCCGTAGAATTCCTGGCCCGAAGCGGCAGGATACCGCCCATGATCGTCGTCGGTATCCCCAACACAAACCGCACCCGTGACTTCACACCGACAGCAATGGACAACCGCCCGAATTCCGGCGGCGGTCCCGCTTTCCTGAAGTTTATGAAACGGGAACTGTTCCCCTTTATTGAAAAACACTATCGCACCCAACCGTTCCGCGTCCTGGCCGGACATTCGCTGTGCGGCATGTACGCCCTGCATACCATGGCCACCGAACCGGAACTTTTCAAAGGTATCATTGCCATGAGCCCGGCACTGATGTATGACCGGAATGCTCCCCTGAACACCATCACCTCCCGTCTGAGCAAACCGTTCCCGCATGCAATCCGGTTGTTCGTCACACTGGGCAACGAGCCGGGATATGTGGACACGCTCAACGCATTCATCATAGCTTTGAAAAAAACAGAGGCGCCGGACCTCAGGTGGATATTCCGGCAGTACCCGGAAGACACCCATATGACCGTACCGCTGAAATCGGTATATGAAGGACTGGAAGAGATCTTCTTTGACTGGCAGGTAAAACTGGATACCCTGGACAATGGTCTGGATGCACTGAAGTCACACTACCGTGCTGTCAGCAAAGCGTATGGATATACGGTCAGGCCCGCTGAACCCATCGTCAACATGTTGGGCTATCAGTATCTTCAAAACGGCAACGCGCAGGAAGCCATCGAGGTATTTCAGTTCAATATGGAGCAGTATCCGGATTCCGCAAATGTATACGATTCACTGGGAGAGGCATTTGAACGAACCGGCAACATTCAAAAAGCCCTGGACCTGTACCGGAAGGCCGTCAAACTGGCGGAAAAATCCGGTGACCCCAACCTGGAAATCTTCAAGGAGCATGTAAGACGGGCATTGAAAGCCCGTGCCGATCTGGACTGAACGGAAAATCAGTATGAGTTTGAGATTGAGTCTGAGTCTGAGTTTGAGCGACAGCAGGGATTTAATTCTCTCTGTTCTCTCTTCTCTGGCTCAACCTCAACCTTAAACTCAAACTTAATCTCAAACTCAACCTGACAACTGCCGAGGAGTTTTTGCCGCATACAAGGCGCGGTGGCTGCGCCACAGTGTAAAGTTAAAAGTGTACAGTGTTCAGTGTTCAGATCAGAAAAAAAAAGGTTCCACTGCCTGCAGATGTCGCCGTCGCCCGCACCCAGGATTTTTTGCGACAGGTCAAGGCATAGTGGCTGCGCCACAGTGTAAAGTCAAAAGTGTACAGTGTACAGTGTTCAGATCAGAAAACATGTCGACTGCCGCGGAGTTTTTGCCGCATACAAGGCGATTGGATCAAAGCCGACGGAGTGTACACAGAAACGTACATGAGTAAGGCTTCGATTCAACCAACGCAGTAGGCGGGAAAAAGAACCGGCAGTACCTGCCGGAGCTGCCGCCAGCTGCACCGAGCATTTTTGCGACAGGTCAAGGCGAATTCAAGCGAATGAGCGCAGTGTACGAGAAGTGTGGTACATGAGCATCATGAGCGCGGATTCAACGCAGAGATGTCGCAAAAAGACCGGTGCCGCCCGGCATCAATCAAGTTGTATGCCGACGGGGCAGTGGTCTGAACCATATACATCTGACAGTATAAACGCATCCTTCACCCGGTCCCGCAGATCCTCGGAAACAAAGAAGTAGTCAATCCGCCAGCCCACGTTCCGCTCCCGGGCTCTGGATTTATAATCCCACCATGAATACAGTTCCGGTTCCGGATGGTGAAGGCGCAAGGTATCCAGGTATCCATGATCCAGAAACCTGTCCATCCAGGCGCGCTCTTCCGGCAGGAACCCGGAAACCGTTTCATTGTCTTTCGGACGGGCCAGATCGATTTCTTTATGGGCGGTGTTCACGTCCCCGCATACCACGATGCTGTGCCCTGCCTTCCGCAATTCTTCCGCTTTCTCCAGAAACGCATCGTAGAACCGCATCTTGAAATCCAGTCGTTCGGCCGACTGTTTTCCATTGGGATAATAAATGTTGAACAGGACAAAGTCGTCGTAAAACGCAATAATGGTTCGACCCTCGCGATCAAACTCCTCAACTCCCAATCCCTCTTCAATTCGCTCCGGTCTGACCTTGGACAACAGCCCCACCCCGCTATACCCCTTCCGTTCAGCCGAATGGTAATGCTGATGCCACTGACTGAGCGATGTGATATCCTCCGGAACCTGCTCCGGCTGGGCCTTGGTTTCCTGCAGGCACAGGATGTCGGGACTGTCTCCGTTCAGCCAATCCACAAAGCCCTTCCGATGGACCGCCCGGATGCCGTTTACATTCCACGAAAGCAAGCGCATATGGCCTCCTCATATTGATTTGGGTTCTGCAGTATTGTACCGGAAGCCGTTGAGAGCACCAAATGGTTAACCGGATCACCTCGTTCCCCGTAAACCTTCCCGTACGGTGTACAATGCTATGGGACGCATAAATTCCGAATCGGAGGTATTCATGAAACGACTTCTCCTGCTTCTGGCATTGAGCGTTTTGACGATCAGCGGATTTACAAAAGACCGGGAAACCGGCATTACGCCCGATATGCTGAAAGAACTGGAAGCATCCGTGGAAATGAGCGGTGGAATGGTATTCGCCCGCAACGCACTGGCGGAAACGGACGCCGCCAAGCTGGTTGCCGACCAGCAGAAGCTGCTTCAAATGGATGAAAACTTCACCATCAAGCTGGACGGCCAGGCGATCACCAACCAGGAATCAACGGGACGATGCTGGATGTTTGCAGGCTTGAACATTCTGCGTCCCATCGCTGCAAAGAAACTGAACATGAAGGACATCAAACTGTCCCACAGCTACCTGTTCTTTTACGACAAGCTGGAAAAGGCCAACCTCTTCCTGGAGGAAGTTATTGCGACGAAAGACAAGTCCATGGGTGACCGGTATGTGGAATGGGTATTCAATCACATCGTACCGGACGGTGGATACTGGTCCAGCATGGTGGATCTGATCGGCAAGTACGGCATTGTGCCAAAGGACGTCATGCCCGAAACATACGCATCCTCCCATTCACGCACCCTGAACCGCACCCTGAACGCGTTGCTGAAACGCTACGCACTTCAGATCAGGGGAACGGAAAACATGGGACAGGCCGTTGCGTTGAAAGAGGCCGCACTGAAAGATGTGTATAAAATACTGGTTCTGAATTTCGGGCAACCACCCGCCCAGTTCAAGTGGCGATACAAAGACAAGGACGGGAATCTGACGGCATACCAGACCTGGACGCCGGTAGAATTCTACCGGGATGTGATCGGCGAACCCCTGGAAAACTATGTCACACTCATGTCCATTCCCGACCGGACATTCGGCAAACTGTATCAGATTCAGCTGGACAAACCCATGGCGGACCAGCCCACCCTGACCTTCCCCAATATTCCGCTGGATCAGTTGAAACAGATTGCCCTGGATACGCTCAAGGCAGACACGCCGGTCTGGTTCGGATGTGATGTGGGCAGTGAAGCACTCCGTTCGGAGGGACTGCTGGCCGCGGATATTTTCAACATGAAAGCCCTGTACGGCATGAACTTTGACATGAGCCGGGAAGAACTGTTCACCACCTACTCGGTGACTCCGACCCATGCCATGGTGCTGACCGGCGTTGATATGGCCGGTGATCAGCCGGTGAAATGGCTTGTCGAAAACTCCTGGAGTGCCAAATCCGGGAAGGATGGATATTTC
>DAINNF010000098.1:0-10176 GCA_036736005.1 Acidobacteriota bacterium | reverse complement strand
CCAGTGCCCCGAGCAGAAATCCGATAATCATGTCTTTGACGTGAAACCGCTTCATTCATTCCTCCCTCGTTTTCCAACTGATTGGAATCGCAGCGACAGCCGCCTGATTCCGCTTGTGGTATATGATTCATTCTATCATTCATTGAAGACAGAATTCGGGCATCAATCGGGGTCGCCGTGCATCTCCTGATAACCGGATCTGGAAAAACGGGACATCAGAATCCCCGGCAATGAGAATCGGGAAATGGATCGGAAATGACGGGCATCATCCTGCAGAATGGATCGGGCCGCCTGGATACCGCTTGCAATGGCCGCCGAAATACCCTCACCCATGTCCAGCGTGGCCAGACCCGCCGCGTCTCCAATCACCAGCGCTTTTCCGGAACGGAAAGGACCGGGAGTGCGCAGGTGATAAACCGTCGTTCCGGGTTCCGGGGGCAATTGCTCAATCCACTTCATGTCCATCAGTCGTTGAATGAACCGATCCCAGTACTGCCGGATGGTTTGACCTTCACGTTTCAGTTTTGTCAGCTTTCCCCCGATACCGATATTGAGCCACCCGCCCACTTTGGGCAGATACCAGGCGTATCCGGGAATTCCGTCACGAAAGAACCACAGATGGCCGTTCGGGTCCAGGCAATCGGCCTGATACTCCACTTCCATTGCCGCGATGGCTTTCCTGTGATCCCGTTTTCGGATATCCCGGAAAAACTGCTGATAAACCGGACATCGGGAACCCCCCGCTCCGATTAACCACTTGCACCGGTAGTTGCCGTCCAGCACAAAAAAATCATGTTCAAGACGGATGTTTCTGACGGTATGCTGAATCATCGGAGTGCCCGATTCCCGAAAAATCCAGTGGTCGAATTCAATTCGCCTGACGGCAAACTGTCTGACCGGAAGCGGCATTCGAAGTCCGTACACATGAAAGACCAGCCGGTCCAGCTCAGTCAGACCGGGAACCGGTTGGTCCGTAATCTGCTTCAGTGTTTTCAACACGCCCGGTGTAATCCAACCGGCGCACAGTTTGCGTCTGGGAAAGGTCTCACGGTCCAGTATCAGCACATTCATCCCGGCCCGATTCAACATCGCAGCACAGCTGGAGCCGGCCGGGCCACCACCAACGATAATGGCATCCGCAGACCGCACGTTCGTCGTCATCCTCAGCCCAACCGGCAGTCCGGTTGCTGACGCCCGGGACGCGTCATGACCACCTGCCACAATTGAATGGCCCTGGACCGGAAACCGCCCGCACAGGACAGCAGGTAATATCGCCACATCCGGTAAAACCGTTCATCGTACCGGTCTCTCAATGCCGGCCAGCTCTTTTCGAAATTCTCATGCCAGGCCATCAGTGTCCGGTCATAGTCCGGTCCGAAATTGTGCCAGTCTTCCATTACAAAATGCGGTTCCATCGCGGAAGCTATCTGGGTAACGGATGGGAGCATCCCGTTGGGGAAAATATACTTCGTGGTCCAGGCATTGGCCGTTGTGGAGGGTGTGTTCCGCCCGATCGTATGAATCAACGCGATGCCGTCCGGTTGCAGGTTCCGGTCCACCACTTCCATGTAGGTTCCGTAGTTCTTGTAACCGACATGCTCCATGATCCCGATGGAAATGACCCGGTCAAAGGAACCGGAAACGGTCCGGTAATCCTGCAGCCGTATATCCACGGGCAGGTCTCCGTAATGCTCCTTTGCCCATTCCACCTGTTTCTGTGAGACCGTCACCCCGGTCACATGAACGCCGTATTCCTTTGCCGCGTAGGCGGCGAAGCCGCCGAAACCACACCCCAGATCCAGAACCTTCATGCCCGGTTCCAGTTCCACTTTCCGGCAGATCAGGTCCATCTTGGCCACCTGGGCTTCATTCAGGTTTTCTGCATCCCGCCAGTAACCGCAGGTATAGTTCATCCAGGGATCCAGCATTTTCCGGTAAAGTTCATTTCCGACGTCATAATGCCGCTGACCCACCTGGTAGGCACGGGATGGTTTCTGGAGATTGAAAAGGCGTGCACGTAAAGCCGGCCAGGCCATCCGCCAGTTGCCTCGCACCTGTTCTTCCAGCCGGGCCCGCATGGCCCTGCAGATCAATTCATCCAATTGATCACAGTCCCACCAGCCGTCCATGTAGGACTCACCCAGCCCCAGCGCACCCTGAGCCAGGATCCGCCTGAACACCCGCTTGTCATGTACTTTCATATCAAAGAGACGGTTGCCGTTGATTTCAATGTCCGCCCGGGACAACAGATTACGCACGACATCTTCATACCGGTTCTGCCTCATCCATTCCCCCTTTTTGTTGAACAATATAGGGATCAACTGGCAGACGTGCAAACGGCGTTGAAATCAGTCGGCCTGCTCCTCGTGCAGACCAGCAGCCGTGAAAGAAGCCAGCAGACACATGACAGCAAAGATGACCATTACCAGGGGATAGCCGCCATGACGGGCAATCAGCCCGAATACGCCCCCCAGTAACAACAGGATTCCGATAATGGTGTTGGATAGAGCGGTGTAAGCGGCTCTTGTTTCGGGTGTCGCCATATCCACGATATGGGTGGAACGGCCGAGTCGCACCCCCTGATAGGCCACCATCAGCACAAACAGTACCCCCGCCAGCACCAACCCGCTTTTCAGAACCGGAATATCAGACCAGCCGAAACCGGCTGCTGCGACCATCGCCAGCGCCGCAATCCGGGCGGCAACCATCAAGACCCGACGACTGGATACATCGGATAACCGCCCCCAGATGTAGGTACTGAGAATCGCGGCCAGAGAAGATGCGACCACAAAGAGACCCAGTTCCCCCAGCTGCCGACCTCCGGTTTTCCCCGCCAGCGCCAGAATGTAGGGCGGCGCCAGTGCTGTTGCCATCAGCAGACCCCGGGTGACAATGAACCGGACCAGTTGCATATCCTCTCGCAGCAGCTGAATCTGACCGAACGCCACGCTCACCGGATTGCCGCCACCCCCTGTTGCACCGGCTTCCTCCGCCAGCGTTGAAAACAGAAGCGCGGAAACAGTCCAGAGTAAACCGGCAACCAGTAGAACCGTCGCAATCACATCAACAGATTTCGGGATCAAGCCGATGCTGAGCGCCACCCCGAAAACCAGGACGAATGCCGCCGCAAACGTACCGGCACTTCCCGTTACCGTGCCCCGTGTGGATTTGGAAATGGTCTTTCCCAGCACATCTTTGTAACTGACCGAGCATACGGACCGGGAAATCGCAAAGAGTGCCAGCAGGCCCACGATGGTCCAGCCCGCCATGGCTCCCTTCAGGGTAAACGCTGCTGCTGCCATGCCCAGCACGGCCAGTCCCTGACCCAGACTGCCCAGTGACCATGCCCATTTCCGCTGGGGCATGGAACGGATGGTGGCGGAAGTAAACAGCTGGGGCAGAAGTGCACCGGCTTCCCGCACCGGCACCAGCCACCCGATGACGGTACCGGGGGCACCCAAAGCACCCAGCAGCCAGGACAGGACCAGTTTCGGATCGGCCAACCCGTCCCCGATCTTTGTGGCACTGAGACTGAACATATGGATCAGAAAATTCCGGGGTTGCTCTTTGCATGCGGTTTCCGGAATGTCCCGGCACACCCGGCCGTCATCCTCGCCGGTCAGTATCTCGTATACTTTTTTCTGTGTATCCATTACGTACTCCCCAGTCGGATCAATCCCGGTAAACCACGCGGATTAACAGTTTGTTTGATCGGTTTTTACTATCGCACAACCCTTCCAGAGGAATCAAATCCAACCCCTTATGAACGAAAAACCAGAAAATTCCGGACCAGCGCACCGGCAAGGAGAATCAACGGAAACACCGCCAGAGAGCCCAGAACGGCCAGAACCGGCCACCAGGCCTGATCCGGACCCTGAACCAATTGCACCCGAATCCAGACGCTCCAGACAGCGCACACCAGCAGCCCGATCACAAGCACCCCGATATTGAACCGGTACACCGGACGGGGATCGGATCGCTTCGGAGAAAACCGGAAAAACAGCCAGGTTGTGATCAGGAGAACCGGTACCAGAAAAATCATGGACAGCATCATGTGTCACCCTCCCTATTTCAAACCCAGTTCTTCACCCCGGGCCAGTTTCCGCAACGCTTCATCGGCCCGTCTCATTCTGGTTTCGGGCCGTTTGGCCGATCCCACCCATAATCTGTACATGCGCTGCCTGGATGGCGACAGTGATTCAAAGAACGTTTTCGCGGCTGGACATTCATCCAACCGCTCCTTCAGTTCCACCGGCATCTCTACCGAGTTGGTGTGTGGTTTACGGACCGCCGCGTCCCATTTGCCGGAAACTTTTGCTTCCCGGATCAGCGCCAGGCCCGGCTCCCTCATGCGGCCCTCCCGGATCATCCGTGCCGCCCGCTCCCGGTTCAACGCTGACCAGACACTATCCGGTCGTCGTGGCGTAAACTTGCGGGCATACCGGTCATCGTCAATCCGTTTGATCAGGCTGTCCACCCAGCCGAAACACAGCGCCTCCTCCACCGATGCACCGTACGCCAGTCCCGGCTTTCCGGTGTGTTTTTTCCAGAACAACAGCCACACTTCCGAAACGTCGCGATAGTTCTCAGACAGCCATTCCCGCCACCTTTCACGTGTGGCCACCTCCACCAGATTCAAATCCATGGACCATCAACTCCCGTTCATCACGTCCACAACGCTATCAGTGCCATCAGACCGAACCCGGCCAGAATCAGGCAGAGTTTGCTCCAACGGTTCTCCACATTTCCGAACACGTCGGGCAGAATCTCCAGCACACCCACATAGATAAATGTGCCCGCTGCCAGGGCATCAAAAATTCCTTCAAACTCCGTATCCATATGACCGCCGATGTCCGAAGCAAACAGTGCTCCCAGCAGTACCCCGAAAGGGACCATGATGGAGAACAGCATCACCAGTGCAATATGTCGGGATCGGGGAAACGACCCCTGGCGTAAACTGACACCCAATGAAAAGGCAGCCGCTCCCTTGTGGGCGATGATGGCAATAAAAATCGCCAGTGACGCCACCAGTTCCGTTTCCAGACCCAGGGATGTCCCGGCAATGACGGAATGAAGAGACAATACCAGCAGCAGGACAACGGGGTAGAATGTCCGTTGAGCAGCCAGATCACCCACATCCTCCCGGCCTGCAAGCAACCCCTTTTCCAGCAACAGTATCATCAGAAACCCGGTCGCACACACCAGTGCCGGCAGCGGGTAGTTGATGCCCTCTGCAAAACGGCCGAACTGTTCAATGGCGTCCGGCAGCATGTGAAGCAGCCCGGCACCCAGAAAAACCCCGGCCGAAAATGCATTGCCGAATGACATCCGTCGCTGGCCCACCGCGCCCAGCTCGATTCTCAGGGGCATCATGCCGCCCACAATACCGGTCACAAAGATCAACCCGATGGCCGAAAACTTCAGTGTCCAGACGTCCAAACACACCTCCGTATAGAATGCCGACTTGTGAATATACCAGTATCCTATGATGCCCTCACCGTTCCGTCAACTCAAGCCTCCGGAATGAAATGCCGGAACCCGGCTCCACGCAACTGCTCCCCTGTACACGAAACCTGCATTCTCCGGTCTGCCGCACATGCGCGAACGTGTATAATCAATTCACCACATCACAGGAATCAAACGGGGGGAACGATGCGATACCGTTATCGATTTACCGGGCTTATCTTCATTATTGCCTGTCTGACAACCGTCGGTTGCGGAAAACCTGCAGGTCCCGACGAACTGGCTGCCGCCATTTCCGAAGGACGGACACAGGATGTTCAGACCATGCTGGCTGCCGGCATGGATGTGAACCAGGTTGCGGAAAGTCAGGGAAGCGACCTGCTCACCGTTGCCGTGTGGTCCCGTGATCCGGAAATGGTGCGTCTGCTGCTGAACGCCGGTGCCAACCCGGACGGAACCGGACAATTGGATCGGAAGCCGTTGATCACCGCCGTAAACGACGGCAATCCGGAAATCGTCCGGATGCTGGTGAAAGCCGGGGCAACACTCGAATGCCGGAACGAGTATGGTGAAACACCGCTCATGGTTGCAGCGGAGGACGGATCCCTGGACATGGTCAACCTGTTGCTGGAGCTGGGTGCCGGAACCGACGGCGCGGACAGCCGCGGGGACACCGCACTGATCACCGCGGTTGGATACAGTCAGACGCCGGTCGTCGACCGCCTGATCGCGGCAGGCGCTGATATCGAGGCCACGGATGAATCGGGGTGGACCGCCCTGATGCTGGCCGGTTCCCTGCTGAACTGTCCGCCGGAGATTACGCAGCACCTGCTGGATGCCGGCGCGTCTGTTGACACCGTCAACAGTGACGGCAGCAGCGCCCTGTACCTGGCCTGCGCCCACGCCAACGCACCGCATGTGGAACTGCTGATCAAGGCGGGAGCCGATGTCAATCTGGCCAACAACAGTAAAGATACACCTCTGATGGGGGCCTCCGGATCACACGAAGGATATCCCGGAAAAACGGTGGAATTGTTGCTGAAATCCGGCGCAGACATTCATCCGGTCAACGAAAGCGGATGGACGGCACTGACCCATGCGGCCTTCATGGGCAACGCCGACGCATTGAAGCAACTGCTGAAGCGCGGAGCGAAACTGGAAGTCAAAGAAACCCAAGGGGGTACCCCGCTCTACCATGCCGCATACAACGGCCGCCTGGACTGCGTGAAGGCCCTGTTAAAAGCAGGCGCCAATGTCAATGTGCAGACAAAAGACGGGGAAACCATTCTGTCCGCGGCACAAACCTCCAGCATGACAGGCGCCGACGAAATCGTCCGCCTCCTGGAGGAAAAGGGCGCGAAGTAACCATTTCGACTACTGGCCCGCATTCTTGATACAAGTTGATTGGAAGACGTATGACCGAACAAAACGATAGCATCGAACTGGACCTGCCGGACCAACCGGAATCAGGGCCGGAAGGAGAAGGCGAGAGTCCGACCTGCCCCAAATGCGGACATGAACGCGATGAAAGTGCGACTGAGTGCGTGCATTGCGGGGTGATTTTCGCAAAGCTGGAACGGCCGCCCCGGCCGCCCAAACCTGCTCTTCCCGTCGCGTCCTTTCCGGATAAACCTCCCTTTTTCAGCCGCAAGAACATGTCAGATCTGCTCCTCCATGTGAACCCGGAATCCGGTATGCCGGCACTGGTTGCCCGTCTGATACTGCTCCTGCTGCTAATGATCTGGGCGCTCCGCTTCTTGAGTGCCCCGATCGCGGAAAATGTCGCCGGCAAATCGTTCCTTCATCTGGTCAATCTGCCCTTTCACGAGGCGGGCCACATCATCTTCAGGCCATTTGGCCGGTTCATGACCTCACTGGGCGGTTCCCTGTTTCAGTTGATTGTGCCCATGATCTGTTGTCTGGTACTGTTGTTGAAAACACGAGATGCGTTCGGCTCGGCAGTCTGTTTCTGGTGGTTCGGAGAGAACTTCCTGGACCTGGCACCCTATATCAACGACGCCCGCGCGCTGGTAATGCCGCTGGTGGGTGGCAATACCGGCCGGTTTTCGCCCTACGGATTTCATGACTGGCAGTATATTCTCACTGAATCCGGATTATTGAAATACGATCACGCCATCGCAACCGGGGCCGCCTGGATCGGCGGCATTATCATGATCACCGCGTGCTGCTGGGCTCTGATTCTGGTCATGAAGCAATACCGGTTCATCAAGCATCCCCACCGGGTTTACTGAGAAGATTGCATATCGCCCGCCTTGACACCGGAAAGACACCCATCCATAATGGGGCCACTGCGACAAAAAGGGGGGACGGATGCGAATCGGTGACGGTGTGGGACTTTTGCTGGTACTGGGACTGGCCGCTTTTTTTCTGGTTCCGGATACGCGGCACCTGTATGAAACGGCCTACGGGCGGGCACCGGTCCTGCTGTCATTTCTCAAGTTCGCATTGCTGGCGACCGCCGGTGAAATCGTCGCCATGCGGCTTCGAACCGGTAACTACCATACCGACGGATTCGGGGTCCTTCCCAAGATGGTGGTCTGGGGCCTGTTGGGGGTCACCATCTACTGGGCCTTCATTATTTTCGCGACCGGCACACCCAACGTGTTTCCCGCGCTGAAGACACTCCCTGAACCGTGGGACCGGGTGGCGGTGGCATTCGCCATTTCGTTTTTCATGAACATCATCTATGCGCCACCCATGATGCTGACCCATCACCTGACCGACCGGTTCATCTCGGACCACAACGGCCGGTTTCCCGTCTCTCAACTGAATGTATTGGATCTGATGAAGAAAATCGACTGGGACAAAATGTGGGGGTTTGTGTTCAAGAAAACCATTCCACTGTTCTGGATACCGGCACACACCATCACATTTCTGCTGCCGGAACAGTACCGGGTATTGTTTGCGGTGATGCTGTCCGTCATTCTGGGGCTTATTCTGGGAAGCGTGCGGAGGCAGCCTCAGGCGGCATAATCTGACCGACCAATCATCAACTCACACAAAAAGAACATGCTCTATCAAGCGCCAGAGAGCATGTATCACCCTCGCTGCAGATTTTTTTGAATTTTTTTGCTATTTTGTATTGTATTTTTTTTGTTTTTTGCGTATATTTACAATAGAACGGTTGGTATTTACATCCGTTCATGCCAAGAAATGGAGGATGAAACCCATGGCTGCACTGAGCAAAACAACACGCAAAACACTGGTTATCGTCAACTATGTCTTCCTGGTCATCATGAACGGGTGCTTTTACCTGGTATCGGGAAATCCGGACATGACCCATCTGGTGGATGCGGTGGGACTGACCGCCCTGATCCTGGTGTTCATCACGTTCTTCCCGCTGCATTGGAAAACCGGATTCTGGAAACTGACCCATGCGCGGACCGCGGAATTGGACGAGCGGGAATTGCAGCTCACCCACACGGCATTGCGCTATGCCTATGCCTGGTTTACCGTCACCTGCCTGATGATTGTACTGGCACACGCGCTCCTGTTCCGACTGGTCGACACCAGTTTCGTGATTACGGTCCCGCTGGCGGGAAGTCTGATCTACCTGGCCCATACCCTGCCCGGTTCCGTTCTCGCATGGACCGAATCGATGACGCCGGAGGAAGCGGCATGAAGGCACGGAAAATCTACAACCGGATCGCGGTATTGCGACAGGAACGGGGAATGTCCCGGAAAGAACTGGCGGACATGATTGGTGTCAATGCCCAGACCGTGGGCTATCTGGAGCGGGAGGAATACAACCCCAGTCTGGACCTGGCGCTCAGAATCAGCGAAACGTTTGGTTTTCCGGTGGAGTTCATTTTCTCAGTTCAGCAGATGAGACCGTTGAGCGAAGCACTCCGGGATCTGCAGAAACGCGAGTCATAAGGCATTCGGCTCCACATCGGCAGCCAACCGATCACTGATTCGCCGGACGATGACCAATGCAACGGCACCCGAACCAAACGCGGCGGCAGTGGCAACTCCGGCACCCAGCATTCCGAGCCGCGGAATCAGGACCATGTTCAGCACCACCGCGAGAACCAATGCGGCACTGTTGATCCAGACCACAAGGTGGCCCTTCGCTTCATACTGCAGCCAGGTCCCGGACAGGCCGCCCAGCGACCAGGCCCCGTATCCCGCGACCAGCAGCACAAACGGCCGGTACGCCGTCTCATAACCGGACCCGAACCATCCCAGAATTACCTCGCCGAAGAACACCAGAAGCAGTGCCGCGGGAATCGCCAGCATCCACATCAACCGTTGCGCACTCCTGTAAACGGCGTGGGATTCCGCCTTCCCATTGTCCAATGCCGGCCCGATCAGAGGGGCCGCCAGACCGGTCACCGTCAACTGGATCAGCATCAGGAAATGGGCCAGCGTGGCCGCCGCCCCGAAATAGCCCACATGATGTTCCTGCCCCAGGATCTCCAGCATATACAGGTCCGTCTGACGCAACCCCATGGCTACCAGCAACGCCATCATCATGGGAACTGACATCTTCAGCCATCCCTGCGATTGAACGGTCTCGTCGGATTGAAAGGCCACCAGATTCAATTTGCGAACCGCCGCAAACTGACCCAGACAGACAATCAGGATGGCGCCGATGGCCAGCAGAATCACGGTCTGAAGGGCAAGCCCGCCCAGCACCCAGAAGAACCCCGCCACCAGGCCTAGTTTCACCATCGGAAACACAACACGCCA
>DAINNF010000097.1:0-10177 GCA_036736005.1 Acidobacteriota bacterium | reverse complement strand
CTTCCGCTCATCCCTTGTCATCAGGATCATACGGGCTACTCCATAGGCCACACCCCCCGCCGCAACCAGAACCAGTACCGGCATGCCCCGATTTTCCAGTGTCCGGATCAGAAAGACCATCGGGACTGATGCCATCACACTGAGACCGCAAGACGTCAGAAACGGCCACCAGACACATTTGCCGTATCGAAAGAATATCCCGGGCATCAGGAACAATGCAGACATCCACATCCCGGATACCCAGGCGATGGCAATCCCGGTATTCTCGGCTCTTCCGCTCATCACGAGACAACCGGCCAATGTGACCAACAGACCGCTGACCGCCGACCAGAATGCCCACCGTGTGCTGCGCCGGGCAAAATGTACCTGGCACAATACCCGGTAGATCCCCATGGCTACGATTCCGAATGCAAACACACCCAGGACACCCGCCGTCAAACGCGCGCTTTGTTCTGTAAATGTACCCCTTTCAAACAGGAGGCGTACAATAGGGACCTTCAGGAACCAGAGACCGATGGCCGCAGGGATGCACAGTGTCACCACCAGCTGCAGCGCCTTCCCGGCATCCAGTCCAATGGCAGACTCGTTCTGCTGTGTGTGGTGACGGGACAGCAGCGGCAGCATAACCATTGTCAGCGGTAAGACACCGATCCCGACCGCAACTTCCGTAATTCGCATTGCATAATCCAGTGAGGCGACACTCCCTGCTGCCAGAAAGCTGGCTGCCGCACGGCCAACCATCAAAAACAGCTCGGGGGCCGCCACCGCCAACCCTACCGGAATCAACCGCTCCAGCATGCTGTTCGTTCCGGTCATCCGGTGATACCGGATATCCCGCCGTCTGAGAGGAAGCCGCCGGACATAGAACAGCATGACCATCACCTGAAGGGCACCTCCGGCCAGGATGCCGAATGAGAACGCCCATTCCACATGAATGCCCGCACGAACCATCAATGCCATAAAGGAAATAATTCCGATATTGAAGACCAGTGGTGCCGACGCGGGCACACTGAAGAAACGAATATGTTCATACAGGGCACGGAGCACAACTGCGATTCCGAGAAAGAACAGGTATCCGAACATGATCCGTGTCAGCCAGATCGCTTCCCGGACCAGTTCAGGATTCCCGGTAATGCCCGGTTGCGTGAAGCGGACAACCAGCGGGGCCGCAATCATCCCCGCCACCGCCGCGATCAACCCACCCATAGCGCAGAGAAAGAACAGAGAACCGGTCATCCGGTGGAATCGGTCCGGCCCTTCGGATGCGGCCACCTCCAGCTCCGGGACCAACGTGCCGCTGAACATACCTTCTACAAACAGTCGCCTGGCCAGATGAGGAATTTGAAATGCCAGGTAGACCAGATCCGCACGCAACGACGTGCCCAGAAATGCCGCCACGACCGCTTCTCTGGCCAGTCCAGCTATCTTGCTGAAAGCCGACCACATTCCCACTTTCAAGGTTGATCCGATCCAGTGTCTGTCCCGTTCCCGTGTGTTTGCCGTCCTGTTCATTTCCAATAGACTACACCAGCTACCACCCGGGGGTAAAGGAAGGAAAAAAAACGGCAGGCTTTCGCCTGCCGCACGTTTAACGATGGTTAAAATATATCAATAGAAAATCGCAATAAACACACCGGCCGCGATCGCTGATCCGATTACGCCGGCCACGTTGGGAGCCATTGCGTGCATCAGCAGATGATTGTCCTTGTCGTACTGGCGTGCAAAGTGATGAACCACCCGTGCCGAATCCGGTACTGCCGACACACCGGCCGCGCCGATCAGCGGATTGATCTTCTCTTTCAGGAACAGGTTCATGAATTTCGCGAACAGCAGACCGCCAACGGTCGCGACGCAGAATGACAGGAGTCCCAACGCGAAGATGCCGATGGATCGCGGATTCAGAAACTGGGAGGCCTGTGTACTGGCCCCTACCGAAAAGGACAACAGAATCGTACAACCGTCAAGCAGCGCACTGGACGCCGTCTTGGAAAGACGGTCGGTAACGCCGGACTCTTTCAACAGGTTGCCCAGCATCAGCATACCCACCAACGTGATGGAACCCGGTGCAATCAATGCGGCCACCACAAACGCGACGATGGGAAACAGAATCTTCTCACGCCGGCTGACTTTCCGCGGCGGTTTCATGCGGATCAGCCGTTCTTTCTTCGTGGTCAGTAGTTTCATGAACGGCGGTTGAATGACAGGGACCAGCGCCATGTAGGAGTAGGCCGCAATGGCGATCGGTCCCAGCAACTCGGGGGCCAGCTGGGATGAAAGAAAGATCGATGTAGGCCCGTCAGCGCCACCGATGATGCCGATAGAGGCCGCCTGCGTGTTGGTAAATCCCAGCATCAGGGCACCCAGATAGGTGCCGAAAATCCCCACCTGGGCCGCCGCTCCCAACAACAGGGATTTGGGGCTGGATATCAGGGTGGAAAAATCGGTCAGTGCACCAATGCCGAGAAAAATAAGGGGAGGAAAGATCCCCGATGTAACCCCCAGGTAGAAGAGACTGAACACCGAACCCTTGTCATATACACCGATGGGGAGTCCGGCCATGTACGGCATGTTGCCCACAATCACGCCGAACCCGATCGGTAGCAGGAGCAGTGGTTCGTACTTCTTCACGATGGCCAGGTAAATGGCAACACAGCCGATCAGGACCATGATCAGGTTGCCCCAGGTCATATTGGCAAAGCCCGTTGTACCGATTACAGTGGTAATAATGTCCATGGATCATCTCCCTCAACCGAGCACGACGAGCACATCGCCTTCGCTGACGTTGTCCCCTTCTTTGACCCGGACTTCCTGGACAACTCCCTTGGCATGGGCCTGAATTTCATTCTCCATTTTCATGGCTTCCATGATCATCAGATCCTGACCCGGCGTAACTTCATCACCCGGCTTTACCAGGATCTTCATGATCAGCCCCGGAAGCGGTGCCACCACGCTGGATGCATTCACAACCGAATCGGGCTTTTTCAATACCGGACCTGTTGATTTCGGACTGGTAATCTGCGTTTCCGAAAAGAACATCGGTTTGGGCTGACCCGGTTCCGTATCCGCATGCACGGGCTTTGGCTTGATCTCGGAAACGGTTTCCAGGCCCAGATCCCTGATCCCCACCTGATATTCCCGGCCATTGACCGTCAACACCGCCTCATAGGTTCCGAACTCGTTTATCTGGACTGTATAGTCTTCTCCGTTTATGGTGAATTTCACTTCTTTCATGACAATCCTCAGATACGATGGCGCTGGCCGTATTTGTAGCCCAGACGCCAGGCATTGGCTGCATCCTGACCCCGGACAAAGGTTATGTCGCTGCGTAATGCATCAAAATGCACACGCCTGTACAGTTCAATTAACGCCGCAATGGCCACAAGATCATTCTCGGGAATCGGCTCTGCGTCGGCTGAGCGCACGGGAATGCTCTTGCCATCTACCGATACAGTCGCATCCGACCCGGAATGCTCCCTTCCAGATTCTGCCGGTTTCCTTTCCTGCAGCAGATAGCCAAACGCTGCAATACAGAACGCGATCAGAATCAGGCCCACAAATACGATCAGAATACCGCTCAGTGCAGTGGTTCCGCCGTTGTTCTCGATCACGTTTACCAAAGACAACATGCCGGCCTCCTACAGCGGGATATTCCCGTGTTTCTTGGGCGGGTTCTCGTCCCGCTTGTTGCGCAGCATTTCCAGTGACTTGATCAGTTTGTACCGCGTCTTTCTGGGTTCAATCACTTCATCAATAAAACCCTTTGATGCCGCCACATACGGGTTGGCAAAACGTTCCCGATATTCTTCAATCTTTTCGTCCAGCTTCTCTTTGGGATTCTCCGCTTCACTGATTTCCTTCGCAAAGATAATCTCACTGGCACCCTGTGGTCCCATCACGGCGATTTCCGCTGAGGGCCACGCGTAGACGATGTCCCCCCGAAGCTGTTTGGAATTCATCACACAGTAGGCGCCACCATATGCCTTGCGGGTAATGACCGTCAATTTCGGTACCGACGCTTCAGCATATGCATACAGCAGTTTGGCTCCATTCCGAATAATGCCCCCGAATTCCTGAACCGTACCGGGCATGAACCCGGGCACGTCTTCAAACGTAATGATCGGAATATTGAATGCATCACAGAACCGGACGAACCGGGCTCCCTTTATCGAAGAGTTGATGTCCAGAACACCGGCCAGGTTTTTCGGTTGGTTGGCTACGATGCCAACCGATTGGCCGTTCAGTCGACCGAAACCGGTCAGGATGTTGGTTGCAAACCTGGCCTGGATTTCAAAGAAATGGCCGTTGTCCAGCACCATCGAGAGAATCTGGCGCATATCATACGGTTTGTTGGGATTGTCCGGCACAACATAATTCAATTCCTCTTCCAGACGATCCGCCGGATCACCGCTCTCGATAACTGGCGGTTCCTCCATATTGTTCTGCGGCAGATAGGTAATCAGCTCCCGCATCGCTTCGAACAGTGTCTGTTCATCCTCGAACATGCAGTGGGTCACGCCACTCTTGGTGGAATGGACCAGGGCTCCACCCAGTTCCTCTGCGGTTACATCCTCATGGGTGACGGTCTTCACAATTTTCGGACCGGTCAGGAACATGTAGGCGGTGTGCTTGACCATGAAGATGAAATCGGTCAGTGCAGGTGAGTAAACCGCACCGCCGGCAGCAGGCCCGACGACAGCTGATAACTGAGGAACAACGCCGGACGACATCACGTTTCGCAGAAAGATATTCGTGTATCCCGCCAACGAATCCACGCCCTCCTGGATGCGAGCACCTCCGGAATCGTTGATGCCCACAACCGGAGCCCCTACCTTCATGGCCATATCCTGGATCTTCGTGATCTTTTCGGCCACCGTTTTGGAAAGCGACCCGCCCAGGACGGTGAAATCAAAGGCATACACAAATACCAGGCGGCCGAACACCGTTCCATAACCCGTCACCACACCGTCACCCAGGATCTTCTTCTCTTCCAGGCCGAATTCGTGGCACTCATGGGTACGTAACGCATCCATCTCTTCAAAACTGTTGGGGTCCAACAACAGCGCAATCCGTTCACGGGCCGTCAGTTTGCCTTTATCATGTTGCTTCTCAATCGAACGGAGTCCGCCACCCACCAGCGCTTTTTCAGTGAGTTCTTTCAGTTTCAGAATTTTGCGTTGCCTGCTCATGATTCCCCTCCCTGACCATGCTGACACAGCTCGGTCAGAATCTTCCCGGAAGATGATGGATGAATAAATGCGATTCGCGTCTGATGGGCACCTTCCCGCGGTACCTCATCAATCAACCGGACACCCGCTGCCTTCGCTTCCTCCAGTGCTGCATCCAGATCTTCCGTTTCATAGGCGATATGATGTATGCCCGTTCCCTTCTTTTCCAGGAACCGCGCTATCGGGCTTTCCGGATCTGTGGGTTCCAGTAGCTCGATTTTTACTTCTCCGCAACGGAACATGGCCACGCGCACTTTCTGCTCCGCCACCTCTTCTTCTCCCAGGAACTCCAGTTTCAGAACATCCCGGTAGAATGGAATCTGGTCCGCCACCGACGGTACCGCAATTCCGATATGGTTGATATGCCGGATCATTTGGAATACTCCTCCCGACTGTTGGCTAAATGTTCAGATGAACCACATGCTTCATCGAATAAGGGGTTCGCAGCCCCGGTAAGTCATCATAACCGAGGGGTTGATCCAGGGCAACACTGCACTGCCCACGCCTTCCCCAACGATTTCGTATCTGACGTCCTCGCTCCCGTTTTCCAAACGCCCCACATTCTAAACCCTTGTGATCACCTTCACAACATGGAAAATCATTTTTTTTGGGGGGAATTGATGAATGAATACGCATTCAGCATTCTGATCCCTTCGTAACGCTCCTCCCGACCAACTCACGCATGGAGCCACATTACTGTATCCATATGTTGCCGAACAAGATAGGAACTGATATGCTGGACCATGAAAACAATACTCGGGCAAGATGGAGCATCATGAAATTCTCAAAGTTCGTTCAAAAACCCCATGTCTGGGCGTTTACAACATATTTCGCGGAGGGATTTCCATTTACCCTGTTCAGAACCGTTTCCGGCGTGTTCTTCCGGGATATGCGCGTTTCACTCGAAGGGGTCGGTCTGACTTCCCTTTATGGTATTCCCTGGATATTGAAGTTCCTCTGGAGTCCCATGGTTGACACGGTGGGCACAAAGCGGAAGTGGATGCTCATGATGCAGGGCATGCTACTGTGCGTCATGATCGCAGCGGCCGCGGTCAGCCCCCTTTCGATTGCTGTCCAAAGCATCGCCATTCTATTCTTTATAGGAGCCATCCTGGCCGCCACACACGATATCGGAATCGACGGCTACTACATGGAAGCCCTTGATGCCGATGACCAGGCCAGGTTTGTCGGCTATCGGGTCATGGCATATCGGATCGCCATGATGACGGGAACCGGCGTTGTGGTAACCACGGGGGCCCTTTATGGGTGGACCGCCGCATTCAGTGTGGCAGCAGTCGCTTTTGGCATTCTGTTTGTCTATCACGTTTTCTTCCTGCCGGAACCACAGGTGGAAGAACATCCGATTCAAAGTGTACTGAGTCGATTACTCCGTCTGCGCACACTCCTTCTGATCATGACGCTGGCCCTGTCCGTTCTCGGCATCCGGTGGTTCAGTGAGTCTGACCTGTACAGAGGATTTGCTGATCGGATACCGCTCCTGAAACATCTTTCATTTGCCCAATGGGTCGGCATTCTGCTTATGGTAGCGCTGGTATTGCTGATATTGGGCCGAAAACGACTCCATCGCATGCTGTTGAAAAACCCGGACAGCAACTACAGTCGTGCCTTCCTGACCTTCATCGACCGGGAACGTGTAGGTGCCATGCTGGGATTTGTGATCACATTACGTGCCGGAGAATGGATGTTGACCACCATGGTCTCCCCGTTCATCGTGGATCTGGGAATCAAAGTTCACTATGGATGGATCTCGGCCCTGGCCGGCCTGCCTGCATCCATTGTCGGTGCCATACTGGGTGGATGGTTGATTTCCCGCTATACCCTGAAGCGCACCATCTGGCCACTGATCCTCACCCAGAACGCGACCAATCTGATTTACATGGGCATGGCCTTTTATCTGATGCCGTTCATCCAGATCAATACCGGAAATCCCGACCCGGTATCCATCGGAGCCGGAAACATTGCACTGGTAGCCTGTGTTCATGCCTTCGAACAGTTCTCAGGAGGACTGGGAACCGCGGTCCTGATGACCTACCTGATGCGGATATGCCGGAAGGAATTCAAGGCAGCTCATTATGCCATCGGGTCGGGATTGATGAACATCAGCGGCCTGTTTGCCGGTGTTTCCAGCGGATTCCTGGCCGCATGGCTGGGGTACGGCTGGCTCTTCGGATGCAGCTTTCTGGCAGCGGCCCCGGCAATGTGCCTGATTCCCTTCATCCCCATGCCCGATCGAAACAGCAGTTGAATCCCCGCCTGCTGTATCGGTAGATCCTGAGAAGACCTACTCGTAGAAACGGATCATGGTATTCACCACAGCCCGGGCAAACCGCTCCCTGAACTTCGGATCCCGGATATTTCGGGCATCCGAGGTGTTCTTCAGATTTCCCACTTCAATCAGAATTCGAATCAATGCCTTGTTGTATTTGACCACCGCCGGAACAAACGGCCGGGATCTTCGTGATCTGTAAATAGCACTTCGAATGGGTTTTTCCTTGTGAACAGGGATCTTATCCTTTTCCAGTTCTTCGAACAACATTCGCGCAAATTTTCGCGATACACCCTCCGAACCGGTAACTTCACTCTTTGAAAATGCATAGGTGGGCTGATCCCGGTACTCCAGGTACTTCTGGTAACGACTGCTGGAAAGACTGATCCGTGTCCGATACATGCCACGGCTTCCAGACGGAATGTACGCCATGGCGCCGTTGACCTTGTAAAACAATGCATCCGCATGGAGACTCAGGAAAACAATTCTGGAACGGGGCACACCTCCGGCCGTCAGTTTCCGATACTGATAGTTGGAAAAGTACCACCTCAGATGAACCCCGGTTGTGGTGACGTATCGGCTGTCCAGCGCATACAACGGAGTGGTCTTCAGATATTCCGCCTTGCCGTTGACCAGCTCCGGCTTGTCAAATACCGTGTACCGGGTGCTCTTGTCAAAGATGGTTGGAATCACATGCCCCCGGGTTTCATTTTCGATGATTCGCTTGATACGACACAGGATGTCATACATATAATCATCTTCCCATGCGCCGTTGTGGTGGGCACCGGAATCCCGGCCTCCGTGACCGGAATCGAGAATCAGATATACCCCGTCCAGTTTTTCGGAGCGGTCAATCTGCATGGCTCTTGCTGCAGCTTCCGCCTGCTGCAGTTCCTCTTTGTATTCCTTATAGGCGTCAGATTCCGGAGGGAGATATTCCGGCAAGAGATACTCAACGGGAATCTTGACGGGAAAGCCCACCGGCATATCCGTAACATCCCGTATATTGTTCCGCTTCACGATCACCGCAACCAGTTCGTGTACAGCATCGGCTTCCAGACGCCCGGTAAACCTGACCACCACCGACGAGTAGAGTGCTTCACCTCGCTTCAGTCTGTACACAGCGTAGGATCCCTGTGCATCCTTTCCGTATGTCAGATCCTCCCGACGACCACTGGCCAGAACCTGCTCGGGCACCAGGACTTCCGGATGCAGATCAAGTCGGAGCAATTCTTCCGGTATGTGGATCCATGTACCTGTCTTGAGTGTGGATGAACGCATGCCGTTGAATCGCATGATTCGTCGATAATTCGCCCCGTTCCCGGTAAACCATTCTGAAACACGCCAGAGGGACTCAACTCCCCGATCGGTCACCAGATGGCGGTATGCGTTGTTCTGAAACTTGTCCCTGGGAAATATCTTGATCAGCACCTGTTTCTGCAGCGGAGCCGATGCGTGTTCAAATTTGATCGTCACCCGCTCCTGGCCTGAACGAACATAACGGCTGACCTGGTTTGGCTGGATGACTTCCCTGATGTGTTCCTCAGGAATTGTTCCGGAAAGCGCCACCAATTGAATCCGAATGCCGTAGGTACGACCCAACAGCGCGTACAGTCGCACATTATCCCGTTTGGAGATGAGAACGTTGCGGCCCAACAAGGGTCCTGCCAACATCATCATCAGGGCCAGCAGAATCAGGCGTCTTGCTTGTACATCCATAAATGAATATCCCGCGTTCGTTCGAGCCAGCGTGTTTCGTCCACACGTTCAACGGCAAACTCATGAAACAACAGTTCCAGGTACCG
Source organism: Acidobacteriota bacterium (assembly GCA_036736005.1). Classification (GTDB taxonomy): domain Bacteria; phylum Acidobacteriota; class Holophagae; order Thermotomaculales; family Thermotomaculaceae; genus DAINNF01. Next base: position 860 of record DAINNF010000097.1, on the reverse strand, counting down.
GTATATCTGCGAAAGATGGAACATCCGCTGATCCAGCTTCAAGTCCGTTTCACGGATGGGAACCACCGGAATCCGGACTGCGCGCAGTTCCATTCGACTGGATTCAATCACAAACAGATACTGATCATCGCCGCTGGCAAGGCTCAGACGCATGCGCGTGGGAAGCTTACCGTTCTGAAGCGCAATTTTCGCTTCCTGAGAAATGGAAGGGACCCCTTTCTTCAGTTCCGTCTGACGGACATCCCCTTCTCCCTCCAGTTTCAACTGATCCTCCACCCGAATCTGGATATACTCATCGCCCACCTGGAGAGTGCCTGTCTCCTGCTCCGTCCGATAAAGCAACCAGAGCAGAAACTCCCTGAAAATATGCTCCGGAACGACATGATCAGATATCATGGAAACACGTCTCCTCACATTGACTCAATCGCTGAAGCAATGCCGTATCACCAACTGCAACGTAAGTAAAGACAGTCGGATCCAGATGTTCAGGCAGCACCCCAAACGTTTTCTCAAACAAATTGATGAAGATCCGGCTGGTTCGGTTGGAAGCCGTGTTCAGGTAGAGGGTCCGGTGCTGAAGGTCTACGATACCTTCTACAATTCGGGCGGAAGGCAATGTTCGACCCATCAACTCTCGTTCCATATCCTCTTTTAATTGTTTCAGCTCGCCCCGTGACTTCGGTGCGGCCTCACCATTATGCAACATGGCATTGACACGGGTGTCCACCAGGACACGGGACACGGTTTTCTGATCAATTCGCATGTTCAGAAACACATGGGAATCCATGAAAACGTCTTCGTACACAAACTCGCTGTCAAATTGACGAAGCGGTGGAACCCACCCGACCGACTCTTCCACA
>DAINNF010000096.1:0-10258 GCA_036736005.1 Acidobacteriota bacterium | reverse complement strand
TGTGTTCAGCAAGAAAGAACCCGGAACCTGATTAACAGATGCTGGCGGGGGCTTCGGCCCCCGTTTTTTCGTGAAACCATCAATTCTTTTCAAGTCCCGAGCCTGCTGAAGCAAACAGTGATACCTTCAACTACCACTCTCTACTTCTGCCTTTGCACTTTCTGCAAAGCTCTTTATTCCTGTCCGGTCTCTTGCTGAACACTGTACACTGAAAACTTCAAACTTCCCTATTCCCCGGGAATATGGATCACCTGATGGACTTCATACAGACGGAAACGGTCAGCGTCCCGGATGGATGGATGCGCCGGTTCCCGCCACAACAATTCAAACGCCGGCGACTCCACCTCTCCCCTGCACATCCGGTTGATGAAACTGTCCGCCGCGGCCGACGCACGCCTGTTTTCCGGGTCCGGCCCCAGCATCGCAGTTGCGGCTTCCACATAGCGTTGGTAAGCATCACCGCGTGTCTCCCGTATCAGCAGATAGCGGGCATCTGTCAGACGGCATACTTTCAGAATATCCGCCCCGTTTTTTGCCGTCAGTACCCGCAGGGCATCCGCAATCCGGTCGGTGAACGGGGCCGTCCCGCCGAACGGAGTGGCCACCGCCGCCCGCCTGGCTTCAAAAAGCAGATGGTGACCTTCGTGCCATCTGGGTGCCAGTATCCCGTATTCCGGACGGGCGCGGGTATCGAGAATGTTACCCGGATAGGGTGTAATCAGCGAAACCGCGTCCATGGTTCGATCCAGTCTGTAGGAACGTGGCAACGTATTCTGGCTGTAATACTGCCAACCGCCCCAGAGGAACAGAATCTGGGTGGCGATGATGATTCCGACAAAGGTATGGAGCAGGGGAATCCCGAAACGGACATGCCGTTTCTGCAGAAAAAACCAGCACCGCTCCATCACCCAGACCGCCGCAACAAGCTGAACAATGGCAAATATCGGTTCAAATCGCACCTGGAGTACGGCCAGCACCGCTGTTCCGATCAGCATCGGAAGCAGGGTCACGGCCCTGGGATCGGTTCGTTTCAATCCGCGAACCAGCCCCCACAGGGAAAGGGGCAGCAGCCAGTAGAGCGGCCGGAACAGAAAATGGGCCGGGCTGTAAAACACGAGCAACGGCCGGGATTCTCCCACCACCATCGCATTGGGTTCATGCCGTAGCAGGATATCCATCAACTCCGATCCGGCCGTAATCACCGCCACCATGCCCAGAACGACGAACATTCCGATTGCCGCTGTTCGGGGACGCAATCCACGCTGAACCGCGCTGATCAGGAGCATCGGAACCAGCCAGCCGGTAGCATACAGCGCCAGGTGAAGCCACGAGGGATAAATAAAGGAAAACGGTTGGGTCCAGAGAAAACCGCTGATCATCACCACCGGAACCGACACGACAAATGCCCAGCCGAATGACCGGCGCCAGTGAACCATTTCTTTTACTTCCGGATTCAAGAGAACGCGGAATGCCAGCACGCCCGCCAACAGGACCGGCATGAGCCATGCGCCCGGAAACAGGAGCGGTGCAAGTCCCACCAGAACACCGCAAAACCGGTCGGTGTTGAGCCCCGGCTCCCGCAACAGGAGAAGCAGCAGCAATCCGGTCATCAGGAGTGCCACCACGTGATGATCGATGGTCCCCAGCATGCCGGGTCGCATCAACCCCCATTCCAGAACTGCGGCAGCTGTTCCGATCATCGCCGTCCATCGGGAGCGAACCGTCCGAAGCAGGATCCGATATACGACCAGGGGAACCAACGCTCCCAGAACCGGCATGCACCAGCCCAGCCAGATCTTGACGGTGGACATGTCCGCCATCTTGAATACCGGCCAGCTCAGCATGGCCAGCAGCCAGTCAAAACCCGGCGGCCAGTAGGGCATGGCTCCGGTAGGATAAGCCAGCCAGGGGTCAAACAACGGCCAGGACCAGTTGCCGGTCAACATCAGTTCCACAACCCGAAGGTGATACATTCCGTCAATGACCGGCAGATGGAATGATCCTTCAACGTACACGGCAGACCAGTTGAGACAGCGAACAAGAGCCGCTGCAACAACCAGTCCCGTCATGCCGGCTATCTTTTTCCACCGTTGATTCATCCGGTTCACCTGTCATTCGGGTTTCTGCAGACCATTCTAGTCGGTTGTTCGCAATCCTGCAATTGTGTCCACGACAAGTTCTTCCCTTTTTCAGCTATTTCCCTGTTCTTGTGAGAACGGAAAATGCCCCGTACAATATGTTCAACGTTCAATGGAAGGGAAGCCACATGCGAATCGGATATCCGTGTATCAACTGGTCGATCGGATGCAAGGGGGATAAACGGTTCATGCTGAAAAGCTGGTCCGAAGAGCGTTTCCACCAGACACTGCAGAATAACCTGGACTGTCTGGAACGCATGCTCATGTACAATGTCCGGGAAGGATTTCTGTATTTCCGTATTTCCTCCAATCTGGTGCCCTTCGCATCCCATCCGGTCTGTTCCCTGGACTGGATGCGGCAGTATGCCGGTCGACTGAAGGAAATCGGCCGCTTCATCCGGAAGCACCATATCCGCATCGCCATGCACCCGGATCAGTTTACCCTCATCAATTCACCGGATATCGAAGTTTTTCAACGGTCCCGAAAGGAGCTCGCCTACCATGCTGCTGTTCTGGACGGTCTGAAGCTGGGTCCCGATGCCCGAATTCAGATCCACGTGGGGGGTGCATATGGAGACCGGGACGCATCGATCGAACGTTTTGTTAACCGTTTTCGTGAACTGGACCCGGCAATTCAGAAACGGCTGGCGGTGGAACATGATGATCGGATCTTTACGGTCTCAGATTGTCTTCGCATCCATGAAGGAACCGGTATCCCGGTTGTGTTTGACAACCTGCACCACAACCTGAACGGAAACGGCCGGGAAACGGCCGATGCGCTTGCCGCCATATCCGGCACATGGACAGAACAAAGCGGACCGCCGCTGGTGGACTACAGTATGCAGGAGCCGGGTGAACGACCGGGACGTCATGCCACCGATCTGGATTCGGACCATTTTTCCGCCTTCCTGAAGGAAGCAACTCTGGCCGATATGGATATTATGCTGGAAATCAAAAGCAAGGAGAAAGCTGCTGCTACAGCGCTGGAAACAGCCCGTAATGATCCCCGGCTGGTTACCGGTTCTTAGCCGCCTTGAACATCGCCACCGCCTCTTCGGCCGCCTCCGTGTGGAGTACCATCGGACGGGGGTAGCCCGTGATCCCCTCATCCCGGAAAAAACGTTCATCATGGAGTTTCTTCAATGGCACATCCCGCACTTCCGGCACCCAGTTTCGAATATAGGATCCTTCGGGGTCAAATCTCGCAGCCTGCCGCCAGGGATTGAATACCCGGAAATAGGGCTGGGCGTCGGTACCGGTACTGGCACTCCACTGCCAGGATCCCACATTGGCGGAGGCGTCATAATCCAGCAGATGCTCGGCAAAATATGCCTCCCCTTTCCGCCAGTCCATGTGCAGATCCTTGACCAGAAACGAGGATACGATCATTCGGCTGCGGTTGTGCATATAACCGGTCCGGTTCAACTGGCGCATACCCGCATCCACAATGGGCACACCGGTTTCGCCGGACGCCCACTGCCTGAATGCATCCTTGTCCGTTTTCCAGGGTATGGATATCCGCTGAAAATTTGATGTCTCACTGTCGGGAAAATGATAGAGAACATGACCGTAGAACTCCCGCCAGAACAGCTGTCGGCGGAACGGTTCAACGGGTGTCCCTTCCGCTTCCCGTTCATCCAGCCATCGCATCACCCGCCTGACCGACAGCGTACCGAACCGCAGATGGGGACCGAGGCGTGACGTGTGGTCCAGGGCCGGAAAATCACGTTTCACCGCATAATCCGCCACCAGTGGACCCAGACGTTTCAGCAGACTCTCGGGCGTACCCATGGCGGGTGCATCGGAATCCGGTGCATCCGGACACCCGAGCATATCCGGTTCCAGTGGCAGTTTTTTGACCCCGTCTCCGCGAATATCCAGGCAGAACTCATAGTCGGACGGGTACCGGCGCAACCCTTCCGCCATGATCCGCTCACCAAGCATGCGGGGTGTCAACTCACTTCGGGCGGATTTGTAGAACGGCGTAAACACACGGTATGGATCGCCGGATCCGGTCCGTGGGACCTCCGGTGGTAGCAGATAACAGTCTTCCAGTGTCTCCAGCGGAACCAGTTCGGCAACCTGCCGGTCCCTTTTCCGGGCATATCCATCATAATCCACCGCAGCCAGTACCCGTTTAATCGGCATCCGCCCCTTCAACCAGGTCAGAACATCCAACGGGTCCCCCCGGAATATCTGGAGATCCAGACCCGCCTTCTTCAGCTGGCGCTTCAACCGGATCACATAATGATAAAGCATCCCTTTGCGGGGGTCGGACGGTTTCAACGGTTCCAGGATCCGGCTATCAAGAATGAAGATGGGCAGCACCGCATCCCGGGCAACCGCCAGAACGGTATTGTCTTCAGCACGAAGGTCACGCCGGAACCAGAGAACATCCACCATGATCAGTTCTCCTCTCCGGTGTTTTGCAACGCCCTGCCAACCGCTTCGAAATAGGTCATGGGCTTGATGTTCGGAAAATGCGTCCGTGCCTGTTCCAGGTCTCCCACCACGGGATGAACAATGCCCTGAATCAACGGGACCGCCAGGCTGTTGGGAATGGGCGTCACCAGTCCCACCCACAAGGCGGCCAGCGTGGGAGCCAGAACCGGAACGGGAATGATGATCCGTTTCAGTCCACGGGCTTTTGCATATTGCCGCATCATGTCCTTGAATGTGAGCACGTCCGCCCCGATATCCACAACGCCCACCGGTCCGGAATCAAGCGCCGCGACCAGATAGCGCATCACATCGTCCACGCCGATGGGCTGGACCGGATTGCTCACCCATTTCGGCGTCACCATCACCGGCAGCCGGTTGGTCAGGTATCGCACCATGTCATAAGAAGCGGAACCCTTCCCGATTACCGGACCGGCACGAAACTCGGTACACCTGCCGCTTCTACCCAGAATTTCACCCACTTCCGCACGGCTCTTCAGATGTTCCGAAACCGAATCGGCATCGGGAAGCAAACCACCCAGATAGACCACATGACAGGTATCGGGTAACAGCCGTGTAAACAACGCAGCCGCCTCCCGGTCCTTCGCTGCGAAATCACCGGAACCGGTCATGGCATGGATCAGGTAGTAGGAACAGAAGGTTCCGTCCAGCGCATTCCGCACCACCTGTTCATCCCGGATATCCCCCCGGTACACCGAGACCCGCTCCGCCCACGAACGCTTTCTCAGTTTCTCCGGATTGCGCACCAGTACCCGAACCGCCACGCCGCTCTTCAGCAGTTCAGGCACCAGCCGTCCGCCGATATATCCGGTGGCACCGGTCACCAGCACTTCCCTGCACCCATCCTCTGGGGGTATATATGTTTGATTCATGGAAACAGTGTACCAGTACGCAACACGCCACCGCCACAGAATTTCCAGTTTTGTGGACCGAAGCACAGCGGAGAAACGTTAAAAAAATGTGACGGCCCGAAACAAGTGTAAATATTTCTTGTCATACATTCCTGATTCTTTCTCTATTTTTTTCTATATTTTGTAAACCTGGCACGACCTCTGCACTACAGACGACCATTCCTGACAGGAGGCAGATATGACATTGACCGAGACCGTTGTTACCCTGAGCGTCGCCACCATCATCATGGCCACCGGATTCGGTGTGGCCGCCCGTGTACCCACCTACCGTATGAACAGTGCCGCCATGCGAATGTTCGGCATGCTGAATCAGTCCCGGACAAAAGCCATGACCACCGGCAGATACGCCGGCATCTACATGGAACAGGACCCGGAAACCGGTAATACCGTGTTCTACCGGGTCGTGGATGGCAACAACAACGGTTTGCGTACCCGGGAGATTGAAGCGGGAATTGACCGGAAGGTGGAAAAATCGTTCTGTCTCGAAACAGAATTCAAGGGGATTCACATCAACTGGCGCGGCATCGGCAGTCCGCGGATCATCTCATTCTCCCCCTCTTTTCAATCGTCTACCGGTTCCATCTGGATCGAAACGGAGGACCCGGCATTGTCCCGGATCCGCATTAAGCTGTACGGACTGTCCACCATCACGCGCCCCGTTCGTGTATTTCCGGACGGTACGGAAGAAACCCTGTGAAAAACCCCTGGCTGGCCCTGCACCGATGTCGGGGAGTTTCCTCCCGCGTAAAACGGGAACTGCTGGAGAGCAATGGCCTTGACCCGGTACGCACGCTGAAAGCCGTAATTGAGCGGGGTGGAAAACCAGACAGGGAGGACGATCAGACGACCATGAACCGGGTGCACCGACTGGGTGCATGGGTGATGGATTATGGCGCGGACGACTATCCCGAACTGCTACGGCAGATTGCCGATCCGCCGTTCTGTCTGTATGGTCTGGGAAATCGGGAGTTGTTACAATTGCCGAAACTGGCATTTGTGGGTACGCGGCGGGCAACTCCTTACGGGTTCAATGCCTGCGAACGACTGATTTCCGAGATGGCCTGCACGGATGTGTGTATTGTCAGCGGACTGGCGGCAGGCATCGATACCAGGGCTCACCAGGCCGCCCTCTCCAATGGACTTCCCACAATTGCGGTACTGGGTACCGGCCTTGACATTGTCTACCCCAGAACCAACCGTAAGCTCTTTCAGGAAATCGGCCGAAACGGCGCTATCGTCACGGAATACGATCCCGGCACACCCCCTGTTCCGGCACGCTTTCCCGTTCGTAACCGGATTATCAGTGGTTTGTCCATGGGCGTGGTGGTGGTGGAGGCCCGGGATAGAAGCGGTTCCATGATTACTTTGCGCCTGGCACTGGAACAGAACCGGGAGGTTTTCGCCGTCCCCGGCCGCCTATTCGACCGCGCGTCCGTTTCCACCAACCGGCGGATTCAACGGGGAGAAGCCAAGCTGGTATTGGAGGCCGCAGACATCCTTGAAGAATTTCCGGGGTTTGACAAGCCGCGAAAATCTGCTACAGTCGTTCCCGAATCTTCGGACGGCGTGCTGTCCACGCTGATCGAAGCGCCCCGCAGTCTGGACGAACTGGCAGCCATAACCGGCCTGCCACGTAACCAGCTCCTGATGGAATTGACCTTACTGGAATTGAACGGAACGGTGGAGAAAGACGGGGCGAACCGGTTCCGGAAGAGGGTGTAATGGCAAACAAACTGTTCATCGTGGAGTCACCGGCAAAGTCCCGGACCATATCCCGATACCTGGGCAAGGATTTCAAGGTCGTGGCCACCATGGGTCACATCATCGACCTGCCCAAATCCAAACTGGGTGTGGACATTGAAGAAGGGTTCCAGCCGCAGTATGAAGTGATTCCGGAAAAACGCAACGTGGTAAACGATCTGAAAAAACAGGCCGCAAAGGCCGATGAAATCTACCTGGCCGCCGACCCCGACAGGGAAGGAGAAGCCATCTGCTGGCACCTGCACCAGTTGCTCGACAAGAAGGGCCGGAAAATCTTCCGGGTCACCTTCAATGAAATTACCGGCAGCAGTGTCAAGCAGGCGGTGGAACATCCGGGAGAAATCAACCGGAACAAATTCGATGCCCAGCAGACCCGCCGTATTATCGACCGGCTGGTCGGTTACAAGGTGTCTCCGCTGCTGTGGGACAAGGTCAAGCGCGGATTGTCCGCCGGCCGGGTCCAGACCGTCGCACTTCGTATTATCTGCGACCGGGAAAAACAGATCAAAGCATTCAACAAGGAAGAGTACTGGAGCATCACGGGATCGTTCAACACACCTCAGAACGAAGAACTGGTGGCCAAACTCACCGCAGTGGATGGAAAGAAAGTCCGCTCCGGCAATGCCAGAACCCGGTATGCCATTGAGACCGAAGAACAGGCACAACAAATCGTCAGCGAATTGAGAGACTCGGATTTCACGGTCAGCAAACTGGCCCGGAAAACCAAAAAGCGGCATCCGTTGCCGCCGTTCATCACGTCGAAACTGCAACAGGAAGCGGCGCGTGTCATGGACTTCCCCGTCAAGAAAACCATGACGGTTGCACAACGCTTGTACGAAGGAAAGGAAATCGGCTCCGAGGGACCGGTGGGTCTCATCACCTACATGCGAACCGACTCCACCCGTGTCGCCGGCACCGCCCTGGATCAGGTCCGGACGTATATCGAAGAGGCCTTCGGTAAAGAAATGATGCCGGACAAACCCAACTTTTACAGCAGCAAGGCGGGCGCTCAGGATGCCCATGAGGCCATCCGGCCTACCAACATAGCCCTGGCCCCCGATAAGGTAAAGAAATTCCTGTCACGGGACGAACTGGCCCTGTATCGGCTGATCTGGAACCGATTCGTAGCTTCCCAGATGATTTCCGCCCAGTTCGCGGAAACCACGGTCACGGTGTCAGCCGGTCGGTATGATTTCACCGCATCCGGCACGGTTGTCGTAGAGCCCGGCTTTACACGGGTCTACAATCCCGGTATCGCCAAGGACAAGGTTCTCCCGGCCACTGAAGAAGGGGACACCATGGATCTGACCAAGTTGGACCCGGTACAGAACTTCACCACACCGCCCCCTCGATATACCGAGCCCACGCTGGTTAAAGAACTGGAATCCAACGGCGTAGGCCGACCCAGTACCTATGCATCCATTCTTTCCGTGATCCGGAACCGGGCGTACGTCGAAATGCATGAGAAGAAATTCCACCCCACCCCCATGGGCGAACTGGTCAACGATCTGCTGGTAGACGCGTTCCCGGATCTGTTTGAAGTGGGATATACCGCGGAACTGGAAGAGGACCTGGATCAGATTGAACAGGGCGAAATCGACTGGCTGGAATTGCTCAACCGTTTCCATCAGCGGTTGAAAGCCAAACTGGACAACGCGGATTCATCCATGGTCAATGTAAAAGTCAATGGCCTGCCCACCGACCAGAAATGCGACAAATGCGGCGGGAACATGGTCATCAAAGCCGGCCGGTATGGATTGTTCCTCTCCTGCGACAATTACCCGGACTGCAAAAATACCCGCGAGATCGGTGGAAACGGAACGGAAGAAACAGACAAGGAATGTCCGGAATGCGGCAAGAACATGGTGCTGAAATCCGGTCGTTACGGAAAGTACTACCAGTGCAGCGACTACCCGGATTGTGAAACCCGGATATCGGCCCGCAACGGTGAAGCCAGGCAACTGGATCGTGAATGTCCCAAATGTGGTAAGACACTGGTGGAACGATCCGGAAAGTACGGAAAATTCGTGGCCTGTTCCGGATATCCGGAATGCCGATATATCGAGAATGGCAACCGGGAAACGGATGTCCCCTGTCCCAAGTGTGAAGAAGGGAAAGTGGTCCGACGCCGTTCCCGTCGTGGAAAATCGTTTTACGGGTGTTCCAGATACCCCGATTGCAGATGGATATCCTGGACTGCACCGGAAGCATTGAAGAACACCCCGAAAAATAAATCGGACGACGCATCCGGCGAATAGGCGACGTTCCGAAAAAATCTTTGTCAATCGTGAACCCGTGCACTATAATGGGAATCCTGAGTTGAGACGCCAAGGAGGATTGTGCAATGAAAAAGGATATTCACCCGGACTACCATGATGTGACCGTGACCTGCGCCTGTGGTAACAGCTTTAAGACACGGTCCACGAAGAAGGAGATTTCCGTGGAAATCTGCTCCGCATGCCATCCCTTCTTCACCGGGAAACAGAAGCTGGTGGACTCCGCCGGTCGCGTTGACAAGTTCAACCGCCGCTATGCCAGCAAGGGGAAAAACTGATCCTGCCCCATGTTTGACAAACTGTCAGACATTGTTACCGAATTTGAGGAATTAACCGTTAAGTTGAGTGATCCTGAAGTGATTCAGGATCATTCGCTTTTTCGGAAGCTTTCCAAGCATCACGCGGAACTGGAACCCGTGGTGCGCACCTACCGCCGTCACCTGGAATTGAAGGATCAACTGAAAGGCGCCCAGGAATTGCTGAACGATTCCGGTGATGCCGACATGCGTGAACTGGCGGAGGAGGAAATCGCTCAGTTGAAGTCCGAGCTGGAAACGGTGGAAGAGGAACTGACTGTCCTTCTTCTGCCCAAAGATCCCAACGACGAACGGAATGTTATCCTGGAAATTCGCGCCGGTACCGGCGGGGATGAAGCGACGCTCTTTGCGTCCGAGATTTTCCGCATGTACAGCCGATATGCCGAAAGCAGGAA
>DAINNF010000095.1:0-10368 GCA_036736005.1 Acidobacteriota bacterium | reverse complement strand
TTTGTCTTTTCGGAAAAGTCCTTTCCAGCTATACAGCGGTACGGTGAGCCCCCGCTCCAGCGGAAACACACCCAGCGTCTGACAGAGCACGGCGATCATCACCAACGCCTGCAAGACCACGGTCATCATATGACTGTTCGCCGCCAGCGGCCCGAACAACCATGCCAGCAGCAGGTATTCCACCAGCACCACAAACGCCAGTCCATACTTCAAGTAAACCATCCGGTCCACAAACCGGTACTGTGCCTCCGGCCCCCAGAACCGCGAACGGTTCAATGCATTGATCACGATACGCTGGAACAGACCCACCATGAGCAACAGCAGGACAAATGACACGCCCGGCACCGAGACCTGCTGAGAAAGCAGAAAATAGTCATACAGGCCGTGCAACAGGACCGCCGCCGAGAAGCCGGCCAGAAACCAGAGGGTTCGCAGACCGGTGGACGCTTCCGTCCGGTGCGTCCGAACCAGTCCCCACGCCGCCAGTGCAGACAGGGACAGGTGCAGCACAACCGCGGTGAACGCCCTACTGTGAATACTGATCAGTCCGGTTTCCCCAAAATACAGCAGATTTTCCATGAACGCAAAGCCCAGCGCGGACATGCCCGCATACACCACGTAGTCGATGGTTTCGTTGACCTGTCGGCTGAATTTCATCAAGACCAGCAGTGGTAAGATCTTTACCGCCTCCTCCACAAGTCCGATACCGAATATGCAGTAGAACAGGTCATTCCACATCCCACCGTTCAACGAGAACCCCAGCGCAAAGGTCAGGGCATCATAGAGGATATGGCACATCGGTGCACTGAGCATACCCAGTACCAGCACGATCAGCAGGTAACGGAACCGTTCCGGTTCGAAAACATCCAGCCGCCGCAAAAACATGAACCAGATAGCCAGAATACAGAACGCGGCCAGTAGACCGGCCGGATTGACACGCCGCACCGACTGGAGGACCACCAGTCCCACATAGGGGAAGATCCGGCCCTCCGCCAGGAGCAGGCGGCGATGAATCGCATAGGGGACAACCGCGGGGGCCTCCGGATAGCTGTTCAGTACAGAACGGACCTTCTCCCACTTCCCTTTGCGGCTGTACAACCGGAACAGGTTGGTCAGTGCACCCACTTCGTTTCCGCCCTTGTTCAATTCATCGAGAAACCGGACTTCTGCTTCCTTCAAATTCCCCATCCGAAGATAACAGTAGCCGATCGAGTTGTTGAGATAGGGCATGGATGAATCCGTCACCTGTTGATAGAACTGAAGGGCCATCTCAAAATTCTGGGGACCGGATGCCAGGATGAGCCCCAGTCCGTAGTACCCGATATCCCGAATAATCGGATCATCGGAAACACTGTAGTTCAGATACCGGTCAAACAACCATTCGTCGGGACGAGAGTCGGAACGGTCCTCCCGCATGAAATGAACCTGGATCAGGCTCCGGTGCAGGGCGATTTCATGCGGCTGTGCATCCACGAGTTTTTCCAGAACCGCTTCCGCCTGTTCCGGCTTTCCGATACCCAGTGCACTTCGAATCTGCCCTTGATAGTCCGCCCTGGACGGGTTCGGAATGAACGCCGTAACCAGTCCCGCAATCAACAGGACCGGGAGCAGCACGGTCACGGCGAATGAGAGCAGTGTGTTTTCCCGAAGCAACTGCTTGGTCCGGTTGGCTGTCCGGCTGCTGCGTTCCATCTCCGGCATCCGACCCTCCTGTTTTCCGGATTTCTGTTCAACTTCTGGAAACACAATCCAAAAAGATTTTGAATATGGCACTGGTGCTTCCATTCCAGATAGATGAGTGCTATTGTACGGCAAACAGATGGATGAGGCAACGGAACTCCGTTGTTCTTTCTCCACGCAAAGTCATGGTATCTCGGGGCTTCATCGGTTGACCGTTTGCAGCGCCCCGTGATAGAATGCGCATGATTCTGATAACCGGAGGCCTTTTTTGGTATTTTTCAACTATTCCACCATGCAGATGGTGATCAAAGTCGTATACTACGGCCCCGGCTTGTGCGGAAAAACCACCAACCTGGAATTCATCTATTCCAAGACCGCCCCCAATTCCCGCGGCGAAATGGTCAGCCTGGAAACGGAAACGGACCGGACCCTGTTTTTTGACCTGCTGCCGATTGATGTGGGCGTTATCGGTGGCTTCCGTACCCGGTTCCAGTTGTACACCGTACCGGGACAGGTGTTCTACAACTCCACCCGAAAGCTGGTGTTGAAGGGTGTGGACGGCATCATCTTTGTAGCAGACTCCCAGACGCCCATGCTGGACGCCAACCTGGATTCATTCAAGAATATGGTGGACAATCTGAACGAACTGGGACTGGATCATCGGAATGTTCCCATCGTCATGCAGTACAACAAACGGGACCTGAAGAACATCCTGTCGGTCGATGAGATGAACGCCAAACTCAATCCGGACGGGTTCCCCTATATCGAAGCCTGTGCACTGGATGGAACCGGCGTGTTTGAAACACTGAAACAGGCATCCAAGCACACCCTGATGGCGGTCAAACAGAAGATGGTCGCCGAACGGGAAGCTGTGAAAGCAAAGAAACCGGTCGTCCCGGCAGAACCGCCGGTGCAGACGGCACCGGTCGAACCCGAAGCGGAAGCGGAACAATTGAAAGCAGTCGCTGCACCTGCCACCGTGGAAGCACCGGAAGCAGTTCCGGAACCGGAAGAAGCTGCGGAAACCGCGCCGGCCGCTGAAGTGGAAGACCAGAAGTCAGATGAACCGGAAGTCGAACCGGCCACCGGTGTGGAACCAGATGAAGAAGAAATGGAAGCAGCAGAACCGTTGACCGGGGAACGGGAACCGTCCATGGCGGAAGCGACCCCGTCCGATCTGGAATCCCAGGCATCTGTTGAGGAACCGGAAGCCCCGATGTCCTCCGAATCCACCGACGCCCCGCAACTGACTATGGACGATATTCACGAACCCGAGCCCGAGCCTGAACCGGCATCCCGTCGCAGGAAGATCAAGACGGATATGGATGTGGACGAGTTGCTGAGTGGGCTGGTACCGTCCAAACAGACGTTCATCAAGAAGCTGGCCTATGACTTCGACCGGAACACATTCAAGAAAATTCAGGAAGCCCACCTTGTGGTGGAATTCCGGGACGAAAACGGAAATACCGTGGATACCCGGGAGTTCACGACCCATATGTCCAAGAAATCCGGTACCCGCAAGGTTCAACTGAAACTCAATATCGACATGGAATCATGAAGGCACTGGTCCTGCTCACCCTGCTTGTCGGTGTATTTCCCGATAACCTCGTTGACCTGGACCGGTTCCGCGTTTCATTCACACAAACCACAACCAGCCCCCTGTTTCCCGATGAAATCCGTGACGAAGGAATTCTGGTGGTAGATGGCTGTCATTTTCGTTTTGAATATACCACCCACGAGAAACGCACCACCATCGGTGATTGCGAAAATGTTTACCAGTATCTCGAAGGGACGACCGAGCCCATGGTCTTCCCCTGGTCGGACCTGGAAGACAATCCGTTCCTTCAGCTTCTGATCAACCGGGGAGCCATCCGGTCCGTTTTTGTCTGGGAACAGCTGCCGGAAGATCCGCTGGTGTACCGGGTCGTTCCAAAGAAGCCGGGAAAAGACACGCCCTTCATGATGCTCAAGATCACGTTGAACGCGGACGAATCCCTGCCTTCCCGGATTGAAGTGATCGATGAAACCCAACAGGTGACCACCTATACGTTCACGAACTTTGAAACGGACGTAAAGGTTGACCCGTCCCTGTTCACCATGGAGGATCAGCCATGAAGAGAGGTCTGCTGCTGCTTCTCGTATGCCTTTGTGTACATGCAACCGCAATGGAACTGAAAGGGACCGTTTCCGACGAACAGGGTGAGCCGGTAAAGGACTCTCCCATCTACCTGGTCATGAAACGGGAAGTGTTCAATTTCCGGAAATTCCGGTATGAAGTTGTTGAATCCAAAACTATATCGACGCACACGGACGAGTTCGGGCTCTATCAGCTTTCGTTTGATGTTGACCCGTATTTCAATCGTTTCCATCTGTATTTTCACGGCAAGGATTACGACTATGCCCGCTTTCTGCGCCCCGAACCGGAAGACGTAACGGACGAGGTCCGGTCAGGCCGGGCAACGGTGGTGAATCGCATTCTCCGCAAGAATCCGCTCTGGGAAGACCTGCAGATCGTCCTGTCCCAACTGGAACCGGACTCGCAGCGGTATCAGATTCTCAGAAAGTACGGATTTCCGGAACGACGGGACACCAACGCCGACGGCAGCGAAACCTGGCATTATGACGAACTGGAAATGACGTTT
Organism: Acidobacteriota bacterium; assembly: GCA_036736005.1. Taxonomy (GTDB): domain Bacteria; phylum Acidobacteriota; class Holophagae; order Thermotomaculales; family Thermotomaculaceae; genus DAINNF01. The sequence continues at coordinate 6,046 of DAINNF010000095.1, read as the reverse complement.
ACGCTTCCCGCCACACCGTCATCCGATCCTCCCGAAGGCTCCTGAGCGGGTCGGGAGCCGATGCGGCAAACCAAACACAACCGTACGGAGCAGCTATCATGCTGAAAACACTGAATCCGGCCCAGAGAGAAGCCGTCTGTCACAATGAAGGACCTCTGCTGGTCGTTGCCGGTGCGGGCAGCGGCAAGACCCGGGTGATCACCCACAAGATTGCCTACCTGATCCAGGAACTGGGGATACCGGAACGGAACATTCTGGCCGTAACCTTCACCAACAAGGCCGCCGCCGAAATGCGTCACCGGGCCATGAAACTGCTGGATCGCCCGGATCTCGGTTCGGTCATCTGCACATTCCATTCGCTGTGTTTGCGGATCCTCCGCCAGGAAGCCCCGCAATTGGGATACGGGCCGGATTTCTCGATCTGTGACCCGTCCGATGCACAGACCATCATCAAGGATATTCTGAAACAGATGGGTCGAAAGCAGGACAAGGCATATGCACCCAAGAAGGTTCAGGCACTGCTGTCCCGGATCAAAAACCGCAGCATGGACACGGAAGAAGTCGGTCGGATGACGGATCTGGAATCCATCCTGGACCGTTATGACCGGACGCTCATGGAAATGAATCTGATGGATTTCGATGATCTGCTGTTGAATACCGTTCGTCTGCTGGATGAGTTTCCCGCAACAGCCGCTCATTACCGGGAGCGTTTCCCATGCATCCTGGTAGATGAATTCCAGGACACCAACGCCGTTCAGTACCGGCTCATCCGGCTCCTGGAAGAAGGGGGACGTCATATCTGTGCCGTGGGGGACGAAGACCAGTCCATTTATGGATGGCGCGGTGCCGATTTCGAAAATATTCTGAAATTCCCGGAGGATTTTCCCGACACACGGCTGATCACGCTGGAACAGAACTATCGTTCTTCCCAAGGCATTCTGGACATCGCAAACAGCATCATTTCCAACAACCGGATGCGCAATCCCAAAACACTGCGTTCCACGATTTCCGATACCGGAGACCATGTCGTCTACGAAGCCCCGCACGCGGCCGGAGAAGCCTCATTTGTCACCCGTCAGATCCGGTCACTGATCCAGCAGGAAGTATCAGCCCGGGACATCGTGGTCTTGTATCGGGCCAATTACCTCTCCCGATCACTGGAAGACGCATTACGCCGGGAGAACCTTCCCTATCGGATCGTGGGCGGATACAAGTTCTACGAACGGAAGGAAATTAAGGACATACTGGCATATCTGAAACTGATGCGGAATCCATCGGACAACCCGTCATTTCAACGAATCGTCAATGTGCCCAGAAGAAAAGTCGGTCCGGCCACACTGGAAAAACTGGCTGCCGTGGATCCGGTCTTTACAACTGCACTGGAACGGTTGCCGGAAGGATTCCCCCGGTACAGCGAACTCGTGGAGTTGCGCCGAATCCTGACCATGTTCACTGAACGGAAAGATTTCGGCCCCGGATTCATACAGGACCTGATTGATAAACTGGCCTATATCGAGATGCTGAAGTCCGAAGAGGAACCGCTGGAAGCGGAAACCCGCATTGAAAACCTGTTCGAGTTGACACGGGTGGTGGAAGACTATGCCGAATCCACGGACAGCCCGAGCCTGGCCGGATTCCTGGATGAAATCTCCCTGCTGTCCGACGCCGATGATATTACGGACGAGGAATCCGTGAGTCTGATGACCATCCATTGCGCCAAAGGCCTGGAATATCACACGGTATTTGTGGTGGGTCTGGAAGAAGGCACATTTCCCAATCAGCGGACAATGGGATCCTCACGGGAACTGGAAGAAGAACGTCGTCTCATGTATGTAGCGATTACCCGGGCCAAACGGAATCTCTACCTGTCATTTGCACGGGAACGTGGATGGGGATGGGAATCCAGCCGCAAACGGATGTCCCGCTTCCTGCGGGAAATTCCGGCAGAACAGATCACCACAAGAGGAACGGGGCTGGAACGGATGGCCGGCTACCTTCAGGCCTCCCACTCCCGGCATTCACAGACCGAAACGGTCCCACCGGCTGTGTCACCGGATGAAATCCCGGGCAAAGGGGAAACCGTGCACCATGCCACCTACGGGACCGGAACGGTCTTAAATGTTGTAAACAATGAACGATTGGTGGTAAAATTCAAGAAAGCCGGAATCAAAGTATTGCGTGTCGGTGCCGTGAGTCGAGGTTCCCGCTGAAGGCGAATCATGACGGCAGGAGGTCATCGCATGAATATCCATGTCCGTCCCATCGGGCCCTTTCAGGTAAACTGCTATTTTCTGACAGATGACGCATCCCGGACTTGTGCCGTGATTGATGCACCGGGCTGGGATCCGATGTTCGGCACGCTGATCGACAATGGCTACACTCCCGTCTGGATCGCACTGACACATGGACATATCGACCATATCGCCGGGCTGAAACAGATCCGGGAGAAACTGAACTGCCCCGTTTATCTGCATCCGGAAGATCGGCCCATGCTGAAAGAAGTGGAAAACAGTCCGTTCAGATCCATACTGGCCGCCGAAACACCGCCTCAGCCGGAACACGATCTCACTGAGAACACCCGCTTGTCACTGGGAAACACAACGTTTACCGTCATTCATACGCCGGGACATACGCCCGGCGGGGTCTGTCTGTATGATGAAAGCCATGTCCTGTTTTCCGGAGACACACTGTTTCTGGAGAGCATCGGACGAACGGATCTGCCCGGGGGCAGCATGCATGTGCTGTTGGACAGTATCCGGAAGAAGCTCTGGCCGTTATCCGACTCTACCCGCGTTCTCCCGGGTCATGGACCGGAAACGACAATCGGTCACGAAAAGAAAGCCAATCCATTTGTCCAATGAGAGGGGAGTTGAAAACATGAATCAGGGAATTGAACGACGCAGACACAGACGGATCTATTTTACCGCAGAAGATGGTGTATTCGCCGTAATCGAAATGAAGGGCACCGCGGCAACAACTCTGTCCACCAATCTGCTGAGCCTGAGTGAGGGTGGTGTCAGTTTCATTGCCCAGAAAGAAATCGTTTCCGTTGCGTCAGGGAATCATGTGTTGCTGGTCCGGGTTTTCGAACCGGAGTCTCTCCAGTTCCTGCACGAAGTGCCGATGGAAATCCGCCACACCATTACCGATTCCGATATGCCCCATGTGGTGTGTGGTTGTGAATTCAAGCAGCTGCCCGATGACCAGTTGGAGAAGATCCGGGAATTTGTGCGGGTAAAGTCCAACAACTGAGTCAGAGCAGACCGAATCTCCGGAGTCTCTCCGCAAGCATGGACCTGGTAAATGGTTTGAGGATAACGTCGTCTGCCAGTTCCTTCCTGATATTATCGGGATGCATCCCGGTAACGAACACAATGGGAAATGTACGTAGCCCCTTGTCTTCCAATTCCTCCAGAAATTCATATCCACTTTTACCGGGCATCATGATATCCAGAAAACAACACCGGAATTTGAGCTTTCCCGCCAGTCTCTGACCATCTCTTGCACTGCTGGCATAATGGACACGAAATGCCAGGGAACGTAGCAGTCGCCCCATTATTTCTCCGATAAACGGCTCATCGTCGACTACCAGAATATCTCCACGGTTTTGCTCCGTTGTCGCGTCACCGGAAGCTGCATCCGTTATGTTCCATCCCGCCAATCGGCGCTGAATACGATTGCGAATCCGGGCGTTTCGTTCAATGATCTGCTGAAACCGCTCATAGCCGGGTAATGTCGGGGGAATCCGTTCCGGACCGTCATGGGTATCCACACTGAAAACCAGCCCCTCCTTCGTCGAACGCATCACCAGTTTCATGTGGGGATAATCCGTATTGCCCAGTCGCAATGCCACCATGTCCGGCTGGGGATGTTCCAGCTCCGGATTGGCCATCAAGGCGGCCGCGTCATCCAACTGGGGTTCCAGCTCTTTCAGGAATGCAAGAACGGACTGGGTCACGGGCTCACTGCCGTAGGCCTCGTCCAGATAGATTTCAATCGCCTGTCTGGGTGTCATCATGATCCACATCCGCCGGTAGATTCAAAACGGCACTTGCACCCTGGTTCTTCCCGGGACTGTGTACCGCCAATGTTCCTCCCACATTGTGGGCCATTTCCGAACAAATGGTCAACCCCATTCCCAGACCGCGAAGCGGATGGGTACGATGATGCTCCACATCCGTCAGCTGTACCAGCGGACGAAGTACGTCCCCGATCATGGTCGGATCGATACCGACACCGGTATCTTCCACCACAATGACAGCACGATCTCCCTTCCTGCGTCCCGAGAGACGGACGGTCCCTCCGGTGTCGCAGAACACCACGGCATTCTTCACGAGATGGTCCAGCATTTCTACCAGATATCGGCGGTCCATATGTACCGTCAACTTCCGATCACAGTCCACTTCCAGGTTCAGATTGCGCCCCTCCAGATACTGCCGGCGTCGATCCACGACAATATCGATCGCATCCAGAACATGACACACATGTCCCGCTCTCAGATCAAATTTCAATCGATTCAGCCGACTGATTTCATTGACCAGGGAAGCTATCCTCTCGGAGGCCTCGACCACCTTGTCCAGCAATTCCCTGTCCTCCGTGTCCAGACGCTCTGCTCCCTGCACCTGGAGACATTCCGAATAACCGGCAATCGCCGTCAGCGGTGTCTTGATTTCATGGGACAACAGATCGGTAAAGTCGGCGCGTATCTGGTTCAGCCGTTTGATCCGGGATTTTGCCTTCTTGGTTTCCCGGTAGAGGTTCCGGATAACCCGTGTCTGCTTTTCCAGTTTCTCATTCAGCTCGGTCAACTCCTCCACCCGGCTCTCCAACTGGTTCACGATCTCAACCGTAACTTTTTTCAAGCGCTTCTGTTTGGCGGTTTCCCGGTCCTTCCTGCCTGTCCCCGCCTTCAAGTGTTTCTTCAAAACACGGACGAGCTCTTCTGTTTCCACCGGCTTTGCAAGAAAATCATCGCACCAGGTCAGGATCTTTTCCCGGGTATCCGATTCTACGCGAGATGTCATTCCGACGATCCGGGTGCCTTTCAGTCGATCAATGTTCTTCAGACGGACAGACGCTGCATATCCGCTTAGATAAGGCAGCACGATATCCATCAGGATCAGATCCGGAACGTTCTGGATCGCAGCCTTGATTCCGGACAAACCATCTGCAGCTTCCACAATGTCAACAGGTTCCGGTGAACCACTCAGTATCTGTTCACGCAGCGATTCCCGCATGGCTTGTGAATCGTCAATGATCAGAATCTTCTTCAATACTCACTTCCCGTTCAGTATCTGACAGCATGTCCAGTCGTACACGAATAATGCGGTTCGCCCCCATCTGACTGACCTGCCGGGAAAACCGATCTCCCCATTCAATCACAATCACCCCTCCGGATTCCATATGTTCCTCCAGTTCCTCAAAGAAAAACAGTTCGGTATCCGGCAATCGATAGAAATCGACATGGGCCAGCTCAATTGGACCCGGATAGATATTCATCAGCGTAAACGTCGGACTGCTGACGATCCGTTCATCCACACCCATCTGATCGGCAATTCCCCGGACAAACGTGGTCTTCCCGGCACCCAGATCACCGATCAGCAATACCACATCTCCCGGACGCAGGGTCTCTGCAAATTTCCGGGCCAGTTGACGGGTTTCTTCAGGAGAGTGACAAACCACCTTCATGCTCACTCCGAAAGACTGCGGAACGCCATCGGAATGCCTTCAATCAAATCCGGAGCGGTCACACTCCGTTCGGTGAGATTTTCCGCCACCAGGTCACCGGCCCGTCCATGGAGATAGACACCGGAAATCGCGGCCCGGAGGGGAGACATGCCCTGGCCGATCAGAGATGCAATGATTCCTCCCAGAACGTCACCGCTTCCCGCCGTCCCCATTCCCGGGTTGCCCGTTGTATTGATCCAGGTCCTGCCTCCCGGCTCGGCGACCACCGTTCCGGCTCCCTTCAGAACTGTAATGGCGGCGGTACGGCGAGCGACTTCCCGGGCAATCCCCAGACGGTCGGCCTGAACCTCGGGGACAG